>NZ_BAAAKW010000070.1:0-60764 GCF_039527955.1 Rhodoglobus aureus
ATCATCAAATGTCGGTATTGTGCGGTCAAGGAAGTGCAACCCTTCTCGGAGTGATCTCAATAACCACAACTTAGAAGGTGTTGCACTTCCGCTTAGAACCCGGGAGCGTTGACGGTTCACAGTGAGCGATGGAGAGGACAGCCCTTATTTTCGTGAGGTAGTCCGAACCGTTGACACGATCGAGCAGTACACCCGAGGTCTGGTTGGCAGCAACGCGACGATTGTACGCCGTCGACAGGGTGGCTTGCTGGCGCTGATGCTCGACATTGCGCCGACGAATCCTTTTTCGTGCGCCATCTTCGTTCTCGCAGAGCAGGAGTTGAACATCACGGTTTCTCGCGCACGGCGTTCGGCGCAGATCGAACTCTCATACTCAGGCGAGGATGCGGCAATTGCGCTGAAGGTTATTGCGGCGACGGTTGCAGGGCGTGTGTCCGAGCGGCGGGCAATCGGCCGCTCGACCGTGACCTTCACTTTCGACGATGGCCAGAGTAAATCGCTGACCTCCTACGGCTACCTTTCACTCTTCATTCCGCAGCCCGGCTGGAAGCGGTGGGGCCGGGTGGTCAATTTCGCGCCTTATGTTTATCCTGTCGCCGATCACTAAATCGAAAGCTCCCCATTCCTGACGCCTGCCCCTCTGCCCGAACGCCTGAACGCCTGAACGCCTGGCTGAGCTGGGCATAGAATGGCGGCGTCGCGGAGTCGAGACGAAATGAGGAGTCAGTGGCGAAAGCTAAAGCAGGGTGGTACGACGACGGATCGGGCAGGCAGCGCTGGTGGGATGGTCAGTTGTGGACCGACAACTTTCAGGAGCCACAGCCCGAAGAAGGTGGCCTAGGTGGTGTGATCAATAGGATCGAAGCTGAGGCGGTCGCGGGAGCCCAGCCTCGGCCCGCTCCTCAAGGAGCCAGCTACGTCGTTCTTCAGGTCATCCTCAAGGAGAAACTCTGGGGCACCGGATCAGGCAACCTCACCGAACTCGAACGGGCGGTGAATGCCCAGGCCGCATTGGGCTACCGACTGCATACGATCACCACTGCCGCATCAGGTAGCAAGGGTCTCGGTGGCGGTGATCGAATTCAAGCAACGATGGTCTTCGAGAAACTCTCCTACTAGGCACAAGCACCCCATGACCCGTGTTGCTGCTTTTGATTGCGGAACGAACTCGATCCGCCTGCTCATCGCCGACCTTGACGGGCAGGGCGGGCTGACGGATGTCGTGCGCACGCTTGAGCTCGTTCGTCTCGGTGAGGGCGTCGACCGCACAGGTCGCTTCACCGAGGCCGCGCTCGAACGCACCCTCGCGGCAACCCAAAAGTTCGCCGACCTGTGCCGCGAACACGAGGTCGAGCGCCTCCGATTCGTGGCAACATCAGCGACGCGGGATGCTGCCAACCGGGCTGAGTTCACCGACGCCGTTCAGTCCATCCTCGGTGTGCCCGCCGAGGTCATCCCCGGAACAGAAGAGGCCGCGCTGTCGTTCCGAGGCGCGCTCACGGCGCTCGCAGCATCCGACCCGGACGAGCCCACGCCCCAACACCTCGTCATCGACCTGGGCGGGGGATCCACCGAGTTGGTGCTTGGCGGCAGCGCGCCGGACTCTGCCTATTCAATGGATGTCGGCTGCGTGCGCCTGGCCGAACGAAACGTTCATAGCGATCCACCCCTCGAATCCGAACTCGACACCATCCGCCGCGACGTCACTGCAGCACTCGACGTCGCCACTGCCACTGTCGACCTCTCGCAGGCCACCGAAGTGATGGGAGTCGCGGGCACTGTCACTACGATCACCGCCCACGCGCTCGGCCTCACCTCCTACGACCCTGCAGTCATCAGCGGCAGCCGCCTACCTCTGGCTGACGTGCTCCGCTCGTGCGAAGCCCTCAGCCACATGCCCCGCGCCGAACGCGCAGCGCTGCCGTATATGCACCCTGGCCGCGTCGATGTCATCACCGCTGGCGCCGTCATCTGGTCCACCGTTCTGCAACGGATCGCGGATGCCACAGCCGCCGCCGGCCGACCGCTCGAGTGGGTCACCACAAGTGAGCACGACATCCTCGACGGCGTCGCGCTGGCTCTCGCGCCAGACGACTCTGCCGCCGAGGAGTAGATTGGGTGCCGCCGCAGTTCGCGCGCATCTACCGAAAGCGATCCATGTCTGACGCTCTACCGCTCTGCCCGAACTGTTCAAGCGACCTCGCCTACGAAATGGGCGCTCTTCTCGTGTGCCCCATGTGTGCGCACGAATGGTCGCCGAGCGAAGCGGATGCTGAAGCCGAGGCTGAGCTGGGCGCTGCGGTCATCAAGGACGCGTTTGGCACGCCGCTCGCCGATGGCGACACGGTGAGCATCATCAAGGATCTCAAGGTCAAGGGCAGCCCTTCCTCCATCAAGGTCGGGACGAAGGTGCGCAACATCCGCCTCGTTGATGGTGTCGGCGATCACGACATCGACTGCAAGGTTGACGGTTTCGGCCAGATGCAGCTCAAGTCGAGCGTCGTCAAGAAGGCCTAAGCGCGATTCTCACCGGCGTCAGAAAGCTCGTCAGATCCCAGATTGACCCGCGCGGTTTCGGGCCCGAGCGACGCACCCACCGCGATCAGCACGCCGCCGAGCGCGAGCAGCGCAGCAACCGCACCCTGCTCGCCGAGCACGCCCTGAAGTGACGGAAGGTAATACGGGTACAGGGCCGGAATGACGATCGACAGACTGTACCCAACGCCGTAGCCGCTAGAGCGCACAGCCGTCGGGAACCGTTCGACCAAATAGGCGCCGACCGGGCCGTAGGCCGAGACCGTCACCACCTGTAACGCTACGATCAACAGCACCAGCTGCGGGAGGCTTGATGCTGTGAAGATTGCCAAGAAAGCGATCGGTCCCAGAACGGCCGTCATCACCCCGAACCCGATAAAGAATGGGCGTCGACCGGTGAAGGTCGAGAGGTGTCCGCACGCCGCCATAGTAAGGGCGGAGGCGGCGGTGCCGCACATCATCGCGAACGACAGGGTTCGAGCATCCAACTCCCCACCGGCACCCAGCGCGCCACCGGCACCCAGCGCGCCACCGGCACCCAGCTGCCCCGCCAGTACCGGAATGGCCATGTTGGTGAGCAACCACATGCCGCTCATAAGAATGAATACCTGCCAGAGCGCCCGGCGGTGGGTGCCAACGAGAATTTCTTTCAGCGGGTTCGCGCGGCGCTGGGTTCGTTCCCACTTCGGAGACTCCTCAACACGAGCCCGGTAGTAGATAAGCATGCCGAACGCGAGTAGAGAGCCCAGCACGAACAGCGTCCGCCAACCCCATTCGTTATAGCTGGTCACATCGAGGGTGCTCTGCAGCACAAATACCAGGCCGGCTATCGAGGCATTTGCCCACGGCGACATCCACATGATGAGTCCGCTGACGAGCCCGCGTCGTTCAGGTTTCGACCATTCCATCGCTAGCGGAATAGCCGAGGTATATTCCCCGCCGAGGAAGATTCCGCCGAGAAATCGCAGCAGCACAATCGCAATAAGTGTTCCGCTGCCGAGCACCGTGTGGTTGGGCACGAGCGCTATCAGCAGCGTCGTTAGCGCAACCCCAGTGAGGGCGACCTTGGTTGTTGCCGTGCGGCCGATCCGGTCAGATATCGGGCCGAAGATCGCAGCACCCACAGGGCGGCCGAGCAGCGTCGCCACAAAGATTAGCCCGGCGTTACCGACTAGATTGTCCGACCCGAAAAGGTGGGCGGATGCTGGCGCCAAGGCGATAACGGGCAGGAAGATATCGAACTGGTCAACATAGTTGCCAAAGATCCCTCCTCGCACAGCGCGGCGTGTGCCCAGCGGCGCCGGCGACGACGATTGAGCGGGAATAGAGTGAAGAGAGCTGGTGAAGCGCATAAACCGTACTTCCTTTGCCGGCATTACCCGGTAGGTTTGACGGTCGAAGCTGCCTCAGCTCCCTCTCAGCCCCTGCAATCAGGCTCCCGTGTGGACGTGCAACAACTTAGCATCCCGCGCTACGGGCTGGTGGCAGCGTCCCGACCGAACCACCGCAGTACTCTCATCGCGCGCAACGTGTTCCAGCGGCTGGGCTTGCCATCACCGTCTTCCATTTCGAGGTGCACGCCGCCGGTGTGGGTGTTCTCGAGCAGCCAACGTCCATCAGCGCCGCGCTTGCCCTCGACGAGGGTGAGCGCCTCATCCATTCGTGGGTCATACCTAGCTCCGGATGCCCGAAAGTAGTCGAGTGCGCGCAGCACGTCGTAGTGCCAGCGCGGCGGAAACGAGAATTGCAGCCACTCCTCGTTGACGATCTCGCCGGTATTAAGCCGACGCATAAGGTGGCGGTCGAGCAGATACTCGTGGCCGCGCCGGCGGGCCAAAGCGACCGCCTCACTGCCACTAACGGCGACTTCGTATTCGCGCAGCCCATCGAGCACAGCGATGGTGGTGTGAAACGAGCTGCGAACCGAGCCATTCTCAGCCTCGCAATTCCACCCACCGTCGTCGAGTTGTTCGCCAAGCAGCCGTTCGACAACCCCGGCTACGCGCATGCCGTAATACGCGCCGATCCCGACGGTCAGACCGTTGATGCATGGTTCAACTTCACCATCAAAAAAGCGCGAGCCGTCGTACTCCCAGTGGCTGTTCTCTCGCACACGCTCCACTGCGCTGCGCACGAGCGACTCAGACGGATCGATACCAAGCTCGCGCAAGAATTGCAGGCTGAATGCGGTTGCGGTCCATGGTTGCCCAGGCTGGTCGTAGTGTTCGGGAAAGTAAGCTCCGCCCTCCCACTGGCCATCCGCGCCCTGAAGATCGAGCACTCGGGAACCCCACCCGGTTGTTGCCACCCGTGCGCGCTCTGAAGTGACTGTCTCGGCGGGAGCATCGGTCAGGTCTCGCAAAACTTGCCAGCGAATTGCCGGGTCGGAGTCTAAGAGCCAAGTCGGGACGTCCATGGCGCCACAGTACTCCTCAGCGCGTTTCTCTAACAGGGCGGTTGCTACGAGAAAGTGGTGAACGATTCACTGAAGGTTTTGACTCAGAGAGTTCACATCTCGCTCCAGAACACATAGAATTCTGTGGTGGTCGACTTTGTCGTCGCGGGGCTAAGCGCCAACTCCGTGCCGTATTTGACGGCCCTAGACCAGCAGCGTGCCGTGCACGCCGCCGTCGTCTCGGGTCAGCGCACCGATACCCTCGTGCTCCTTGAGCATCCGTCCGTCTACACGGCCGGCAGACGTACTGAGCCGGGTGAACGCCCGGACGACGGTACTCCCGTCATTGACACCGACCGTGGCGGAAAGATCACCTGGCACGGTCCCGGGCAGTTGGTCGGCTACCCGATCGTGCGATTGCCCGACCCGATCGACGTGGTCGCTTACGTGCGCCGGCTCGAAGAGTTCCTAATCGGCGTGCTCGCCGAACTTGGTGTGTCCGGGCATCAGGTGGAGCACCGCTCCGGTGTCTGGGTGACCACCGCCGGCCGCGACGAAAAGATTGCTGCCATCGGAATCCGCGTAGCAGATGGAGTAACCATGCACGGCTTTGCCCTGAACTGTTCCAACACGTTCGACGCCTATGAGCACATCATCGCGTGCGGCATCCGCGATGCCGGAATCACCTCGATCAGTAAGGTACTGGGCCGCACGATACGGCCGGAGGATGTCGTTCAGTTAGTTCAGGCGAGGTTCGCCGACATGTGGGAGTCGGTGCAGGCATGAGCGCTGAACCGCAGGGCCGCAAGATGTTGCGCCTGGAGATCCGTAACGCCGAGACTCCGATTGGGCGCAAACCAGAATGGATCAAGACCACGGCCAGAATGGGGCCGGAATACCGGCAGCTTCAGGAACTAGTGAAGAGCGAGAACCTGCACACCGTCTGCCAGGAAGCCGGGTGCCCGAACATCTTCGAGTGCTGGGAAGATCGGGAGGCGACCTTCCTGATTGGTGGTGCGCAGTGCACCCGGCGCTGCGACTTCTGCCAGATTGACACGGGCAAACCGGCGGCGTACGACACCGACGAACCGCGCCGTGTTGCCGAATCCGTGGTCGCGATGAACCTCCGCTACGCAACGATTACCGGTGTCGCCCGCGACGATCTGCCTGATGAAGGTGCCTGGCTGCACGCCGAGACCGTCCGTCAGATTCATGCCCAAGCTCCGGGCACTGGCGTAGAGATTCTCGCTACCGACTTCTCCGGCAACCCGGATCTGCTCAACGAGGTGTTTTCGGCGGGCCCCGAGGTGTTCGCGCATAACGTGGAAACTGTGCCGCGGATCTTCAAGCGCATCCGCCCAGCATTTCGCTATGAGCGGTCGCTTGATGTTCTGACCCAGGCGCGCAGCGCCGGAATGATCACCAAGTCAAACCTGATTCTGGGTATGGGAGAGAATCGAGCCGAGATCAGTCAGACGCTGCAAGACTTGCATGACGCCGGCACCGACATCATGACCGTCAATCAGTATTTGCGGCCGACTCCCCGTCACCTGCCCGTTGACCGATGGGTGCGTCCTGAGGAATTCATCGACATCAAAGCGGAGGCCGGGGAGATCGGATTCCTCGGTGTGCTCGCCGGTCCGCTCGTTCGGTCTTCCTACCGCGCCGGGCGACTATGGGCGCAGTCGATGCAGGCTAAGGGGCGCGACATCCCGGAGCATCTTCGGCCTCTTGCGGACGCAACGCTCGGCTTTACGCAAGCCGTTTCGTGACGCCCGCCGAGCTCATCAACGTGATGCCCTAGGCGTTGTCGCCGGGCGGTTGCCGCCCGAGCTGCAGTCAACAGCTAGACGCCAGCAGTCGGGGCCGCTTCGGCGGTACCGGCGGCCGGAACGCCAGCAGCAACATCCGCAGCCATACGTGATCGGCGATCAAGGTGGATGCCCGCAACCATGCAACGCACTGATCCGCCAGCCAACTCGATCGTAGGAATATCCAGCGGCACAATCTGGCAGCTTGCCTCGATCACCGAACGCTGAGCGGCTGTAAGGCTCTTCAACGCGCGACTCGAGAGCGCCAAAACCCGCCCTTGCGATCCCCGCAGTTCCAAAGCGTTGCCAGCAAAATTGGAAATCTGATCTGCGGTCAGATCGATCAACGTGCGACCAGGCTCCGTCAGTCGCTCGGCAATCTCCATGCGACGATCGCCAGACGCAATCAGGTCAAGGCCGATCATCGCAAAGTCCGTAGCAATGCACATCATTACGTTGGTGTGGTAGATCGGAACACCATGGCTGTCCCTGGCCTCAAACATCATTGGCTCATAGCCAAACGAGGCACAGAAACGTTCCAAGGCAAGCGGGTTCGCCCGATGTGACTCCGCAGCGTACGCGACCCGGTTGGTGTGATCAATGACCATCGCCCCGGTGCCCTCAAGGTAGATACCGTCGTGCTCAAGCCCCGAATAGTCAACGACGTCTTGAACGCGAAAATCTTGCTTGAGCATCTCGATCACATCGGTGCGACGCTCACTGCGACGGTTCGGCGCATACATCGGGTACACCGCAATACGCCCGCCACTGTGAGTTGAGAACCAGTTATTCGGGAACACGCTGTCTGGGCGCGTACTCTCAGTGTCCTCAAACACGTGGATGTTGACCCCAGCGTCGCGCAACGTTTCCGCCACCTGTGTCGACTCTGCATACGCAGCGCGAGCAATCTCATCCGGAGTGCGGGTGGGATCGGTCGACTGGAATGCGTTATCGCTGGCGGTCTGACTGTTTGGCGTGAACAGGTGCGGGCGGATGAGTATTGCGGCCGAGGGGGCCTGAACGCTCACTGACGGCCTACGCGGTGAGCACAGGTGCGCGGGAAACGAGTGAGAACAGGTCCTTGGGGTTGGCGGGGCTGGCAATGAGGTCAAGGTCTGTTGCGTAATCGGTGCCGCGAACAGCATCGAATACGTAGCGCAGTGCTGAGAAGTCTTCGATCGCGAAACCGACCGAGTCGAAAAGGGTTACTTCGGTTTCGGCTGTGCGACCGGCGGCCCGTCCGGCAAGCACTTCCCACAGTTCGGTGATGGGGGAGTCAGCCTCAAGCTGCTGAATCTCGCCCTCGATGCGGGTCTGCTCGGGGAACTCAACAAACACCGTCGCGTCGCGCACGATGTCGGCGGCGAGCTCGGTCTTACCTGGGCAATCGCCACCGATCGCGTTGAGGTGCATGCCGGGCTCGATCATGTCGGCGGTGAGGATTGTTGCGTTCGCCTTGTCTGCGGTGCAGGTAGTCACGATGTCGGCGCCAGCAGCAGCTTCTGCAGCTGAGCTCGCGCGAACGACCTCGAAGCCGAGCGGTTCGACGTTGCGAATGAACTTGTCGAGGGCTGCGGGGTCTGTGTCCCACACGCGCAGTTGGGTGATGCCGAAGCCGGCACGGAACCCGAGAGCCTGGAACTCTGACTGAGTGCCGGTACCGATCAAGGCAAGCACTCGTGAATCGGGGCGGGCGAGAGCGCGAGCGGCGAGCACCGATGTTGCGGCGGTGCGCAACGCGGTGAGCAGGGTCATCTCAGAGAAGAAGGTGGGGTAGCCGTTATCGACGCGCGCGAGCATGCCGAGAGCGGTGACCGTCTGAAAGCCGTTGGCCGGGTTCGAGGGGTGGCCGTTCACGTACTTGAAGGCAAAGGTTTCGCCATCGCTCGTAGGCATGAGTTCGATAACACCCTCGGCGGAATGTGCCGCAACGCGAGCGGACTTGTCGAACTGCGGCCACTTGGCGTAATCCTGCTCAAGGTAGCTCACGATGCCCATGATGATGGGCTCGATTCCGGTGTCGGCGATCCAGCGCCCCATGTTTTTGACGTCTACGTAGTTGACCACGGTCACTCCCTTCGTTGCGGTATGGATAGTCCCCACGTTACGAATGTGCACTATGCACCTACAACAACCATTAGACGCGATTAGTTGACAACAACTGCACATAATTGTGAGCGCTCTTATACACTTTGTACATGCCTCAACTGGATGATCTCGACCGCCGCCTGCTTGCAGCCCTCAGAGCCGACGGGCGCGAGTCAATTGCGAGCTTGGCGCGCCGCCTCGAAGTCACTCGGGCCACCGTCACCAGCCGCATCGACCGCCTCGTGAGCGGCGGAACAGTGCTGGGGTTTTCGGTGCGTATTCGCGAAGATCGTGATCCATCCTTCATCCGGGCAATCGCCTTCATCGAAGTAGAGGGGCGATCAACGGATGCCGTAATCAGCAAACTGCGCGGCTTGCCCGAAATCCACGAACTTCACACCACAAATGGGGCGTGGGATCTCGTGGCCGACATCCGCACCGACAGTCTTAGCAACTTTGACCGCGTGCTGGCCCGCATGCGCAATGTCGAGGGCGTTGTGAACAGTGAGACGAGCCTGCTGCTGAGTTCGGCGCTGCTTTGAGCCTTTTCTTCGCTGGCACAGGCACGAGCATCCACCCAGCATTGCTATGCTGCGCTAACAACTGAACATCGGGCCGCAACACGATGCGGGAGAGCCGGGCACACGGCGTTTATTCAACACACGTTGACCTAACGCCCGCACGGCACCGAAGGAGCAAGCCTCCCCGCCAATCTCTCAGGTTCACGTACCGCATCGCACTGGCCACTCTGGAAAGAGAACCTCGCATCACCCTGAGGTTCCGCCGACGGTGAAAGCGCACTAGTTTGAAGGTGCGTGAAGCTCTCAGGCTCATCACAGAGGGGGAGTTCTATTCACTAGCCACTCGCCAGGAGAACTCCGTGACCGATGTACCTACTACCTCAGGTTCACCCGCTGAATCGTCACCTGCTGCGGTGAGGTATTCACCGCTGCACAGCATCCACGAACAGTTGGGTGCTGCGTTCACCGACTTTGCTGGCTGGATGATGCCGGTGCGGTATAGCTCTGACCTCGCCGAGCACCATGCTGTGCGCGCTGCGGCGGGTATTTTTGACATCTCTCATATGGCAGAAATTCATGTGCGGGGCACCGATGTCGGCGCCTTCCTTGATTATGCGCTTGCGGGCAAGCTTTCGGGCATTGCGCTCGCGCAGGCCAAGTACAGCCTGCTGCTCAACGAGGCTGGCGGCATCATCGACGATCTCGTCACCTACCGACTGGCTGATGAGCACTTCTTGGTGGTTGCCAACGCGGGTAATCGTTTCGCTGCTGCAACGGCGCTCGCCGAACGCGCTGCCGACTTCGATGTCGCTGTGACCGACGAAAGCGATGACTACGCGCTCATCGCCGTGCAGGGGCCGGTTTCTCGGGCCATCCTCGAAGCGACCGCAGGCCTCGCCAGCTGTGCAACCCCACTCGATGAGCTCAAGTACTACCGCGAAACCGCCGCCACTTTCAACGGCCACGACCTCATCATTGGTCGCACCGGCTACACCGGTGAAGACGGTTTCGAACTTTACCTTCACGTGGATGCCGCAGCCGACCTGTGGGCAGCGCTCACGGTTGCCGGAGAACCTCTCGGTCTCGTGCCCGCCGGTCTCGCCTGCCGCGACACCTTGCGCCTTGAAGCGGGCATGCCGCTCTACGGTCACGAGCTGAACCTGAACACTTTCCCGGTGCAGGCCGGTCTTGGTCGTGTTGTTGCCCTCAGCAAGGAGGGCGACTTCGTGGGTCGCGCTGCGATCCAAGCGGGGCCGGATGCCGGTGCCCGAGTTCTCGTAGGCCTTGCGGCCGAGGGGCGTCGTGCCGGTCGCGCTGACTACCTCATCTTCAACGGCGACACCGAGGTGGGAGTCATCACCTCTGGAGCACTGTCGCCAACCCTTGGCCACCCGATTGCCATGGCTTACGTCGACCCCGACGTGAGCGAAGTTGGCACCGAGCTTCATATTGATGTGCGGGGCAGTCGCATCGCTGCATCCGTTGTTTCCCTACCCTTCTATAAGAGAGAGGCCTGATCATGGCTGAGAAGAGCGAATTGCAGTACACCGCCGAGCACGAGTGGGTGCTCGTTGACGGAAACGTCGCGACTGTCGGAATCACCGACTACGCAGCGGGCAAGCTGGGCGACATCGTTTTCGTCGATCTGCCCAAAGTTGGCGACACGGTTGCTCTCGGCAAGATTGTTGGCGAGATCGAGTCAACCAAATCTGTCGGAGAAATCTTTGCTCCCGTCGCGGGCACCATCGTTGAAGCTAACGATGCAGTCTCAGGCAGTCCCGAACTCGTCAACAGCGATCCCTTTGGCGAGGGCTGGCTTGTGAAGATCGAATTTTCCGAACTCCCGTCGATGCTCAGCCTCGACGAGTACACCGCACTGACAGGCGACTAATGCCCAATCCTTTTATCAGCGGCACTTTTGCCGACCGTCACATCGGCACGGATGCTGCCGCACAGGCGAGCATGCTTGCCGCCGTGGGTTACGACAGCCTCGAAGCGCTCGTGGATGCCGCAGTTCCGCCCGCGATTCACCAGACTCCCGTCGTGAATTCCACGATCCCGGCTCCTGCCTCCGAGCGCGAGGCGCTCGCTGAACTCCGTGCCCTCGCGGGTGCGAACAAGGTTCGCCGCAGCATGATTGGTCTCGGCTACTACGACACCATCACGCCAGCCGTCATCAAGCGCAACGTGTTCGAGAACCCGAGCTGGTACACCGCCTACACGCCGTACCAGCCTGAGATCTCGCAGGGTCGCCTAGAAGCGCTCATCAACTTCCAGACGATGGTTGCTGACCTCGCCGGAATGACCACCACAAACGCGTCGATGCTCGACGAGGGAACCTCTGCGGTTGAGGGAATGCTGTTGGCTCGTCGCGCAACCCGCGTGGAGTCAAACGTGTTCATCGTCGACGCAGATACTCTTCCGCAAACCAAGGCTCTGCTCGCGAATCGCGCGGAGGCGGTCGGGATTGAGCTAGTTGAGCTTGACCTGGCGACCCTGGCGGCGAACCCCGTACTGCCCTCATGCTTTGGCGCGCTCATCCAGTACCCGGGTGCTACGGGTCGAGTCTGGGATTCCAGCGAGGTAATCGCTGCGGTCAAGGCTCACGGTGGGCTCGCGGTTGTCGCGGCCGATCTACTCGCTCTCACGATTCTCAAGTCTCCGGGCGAACTCGGCGCCGACGTTGCTGTCGGAACCACCCAGCGCTTTGGTGTGCCGATGGGCTTCGGCGGACCGCACGCCGGCTACATGTCGGTGCGTTCTGGCCTCGAACGTCAGCTGCCCGGTCGTCTCGTTGGCGTATCTCAGGATTCCGCCGGCGACCCCGCCTACCGTCTCTCCTTGCAAGCTCGCGAGCAGCACATTCGCCGCGAGAAGGCCACCTCCAACATCTGTACCGCCCAGGTGTTGCTTGCGGTTATGGCATCCATGTATGCCGTTTACCACGGACCTCAGGGGCTCAAGCGGATCGCTCAGCGCATCCACCATGACACCGCTAAGTTTGCGGCACGCTTACGCGCCGCCGGCTACACAATCGAGAACGACACCTTCTTCGATACCCTCTCGGTGACGAAGACAGGCCAGGCCGATGCGATCGCCGCTAAGGCGCTCGAGCTCGACATCCTGCTCTATGTCGTGGATGCCGACACGGTGCGCCTCAGCTTCGACGAGGTCTCGACCCAGCCTTATGAAGGCATCTTCGCGTCGCAAAAGAACGACCTCGCGCAGGCGTTCGGACTGGATGACGGTGTCACCACGGTGCTCGACGACGCCAGCATTCCTGAGGCTCTCAACCGCACGAGCGAGTACCTCACCCACCCGGTGTTCAACACACACCGCTCGGAGACGAGCATGATGCGGTACCTCAAGTACCTCGCAGACAAAGATTACGCGCTCGACCGCGGCATGATCCCGCTGGGCTCGTGCACGATGAAGCTCAACGCTGCGACCGAGATGGAAGCGGTGAGCTGGCCGGAGTTTGCGGGCATCCACCCCTTCGCTCCCGCTGAGGATGTTTCTGGCTACCTGGTGATGATCTCGCACCTTGAGTCATGGCTGTCAGAAGTTACCGGTTACGACACAGCGTCGCTGCAACCCAATGCGGGCAGCCAGGGCGAGCTTGCGGGCCTGCTCGCGATTCGTAGCTACCACCGTGCGAACGGCGATATCGATCGCACGATCTGCCTTATCCCGTCGAGCGCGCACGGCACGAACGCCGCCAGTGCGGTGCTCGCCGGCATGCGCGTCGTTGTTGTCGCCTGTGATGACCTCGGAAATGTGGATCTCGGTGACTTGCGCGCAAAGATCGCCGAGCACGCGAGTGAAATCGCGGCGCTCATGATCACCTACCCCTCTACCCACGGTGTCTACGAGCACGAAGTGCGTGAAATCACGCAGGCTGTGCACGATGCCGGCGGACAGGTCTACGTTGACGGTGCCAACCTCAACGCCCTGCTCGGTTACGCGCGGTTTGGTGACTTCGGCGGAGACGTCAGCCACCTCAACCTCCACAAGACGTTCTGCATCCCTCACGGTGGCGGCGGGCCCGGCGTCGGACCAGTCGTCGCGAAGGCACACCTGGCAGAGTTCTTGCCCGGCCACCCAATGGCGCAGAGCACGCACCATCCGGCATTCGACATGCGGACCGGTGAGGCCGGCCCGTATGTTCACGCTGGGGGAGCGATCAGTGCTGCGCCGTATGGCAGCCCCAGTATTCTGCCGATCACGTGGGCTTACGTTCGCATGATGGGTGCCGAGGGTCTCAAGGCTGCAACCGGTGCCGCTGTACTTTCCGCAAACTACATTGCGGTTCGCCTGCGCGAGCACTTCCCCGTGCTCTACGCGGGAGACAACGGTCTCGTGGCGCACGAGTGCATTCTCGACCTGCGTCCGCTCAAGGAGGCGACGGGCATCGACAACAACGATTTCGCTAAGCGCCTCATTGACTACGGCTTCCACGCGCCAACGATGTCGTTCCCGGTATCGGGAACGCTCATGGTGGAACCCACCGAGAGCGAAGACCTCGCCGAGCTTGATCGCTTCATCGACGCGATGATCGCTATCAAGGCTGAAGCGGATGCTGTAGCAGCCGGAACTTGGCCCGCCGACGACAATCCGCTCATCAATGCTCCGCACACGGCGCATTCTGTGATCTCGGGTGACTGGCAGCACGCGTACTCGCGTGAGCAGGCCGTGTACCCGTTGCGCTCGCTCGTCTCTGGCAAGTACTGGCCGCCGGTTCGTCGCGTTGACAATGCGTTCGGCGATCGCAATCTGGTGTGCTCGTGCCCGCCGATTGAGGCGTTCGCAGAGTAAGTAACAGAGTTCACGCTGCTAGTCCGCTAGTGCACCAACGGCGCGTGCGGAATCGATCCAGTTCGATTCTGCACGCGCCGCACTAGTCAACCTGCGGCGTCTTCTGCTGCCGGGTCTTCGTTAAGAAATCCTCCGGTTTTGCTGGATATTTTCTCGCTTCCTGTTGTAGTGTCCCTCTGATGGGTGGCATGTGGTCGACCCGACGACCATGAAACGCCACTTCATCGACTGGAGACTTCGTGACTACCCGACGGCATCGCCACCGAAAATCATTTCTGGACCGGCTGAAGCGACGCTGGTGGATGGTACCCATCGTGCTGGTTTCCGTGGCGGCCGTGGCCGTCACCAGCATCCAGTTCGGCACTGTCGGTTGGCTAACCAACGCTTTCGGGTCGATCGCGGGGGGATGTGCCGAGCTGCGACCCATCGTTATTGCGGCAGACCCTTCGATCGCCCCAGCGCTCACGACCGTAGCGGCGCAATTCGATGAGGCCGACGGCAATTGCACGACAACCGAGATTCGTTCGGTAGTCTCCGCAGACGCCGCAGCGCTCTTTGCCTCCGGCGTTGCGGGCGACCTCGATGCCTGGGTTCCAGACTCGAGCGCCTGGCTCGATCGCTCCGTGACGATGGCCACCTCGCTGGGGCTCGCAGCTCCAGAGTTCGAGCTCGGTGACTATATAGCGAGCACCCCGGTAGTCCAGGCCGCGACAGCGTCGCAGGTGTCCGATCTCACCGAAACGCCTCTGTCCTGGATGGCATTGCTGACCAGGACGGCGAGCACGCTGTTGCCTGACCCGGAATCCTCCGGAGCTAGTCTCGCCGGTCTTGCCCAACTGAAGTCGGTGTCATCTGACACGGATCCACGACAGTTCGCGGGCGCGATGATCGCCATGGGCAAGACGATTCCGCAGTCAGCCGCCGCCGCATTCGAGATCGTTACTGCGGCCAAGGTGCCCACCGTCGTTGTGACCACGGAGCGGGAGGTCGCCGCATACAACGCGTCGTCGCCAGCCTCGCCAATGATCGCGCTTTATCCGTCAGACGGGACTGTGAAGCTCACGTACCCCTTCGTCGAGGTTCTTGGTGACGCTCAGGAATCCGCAGCCGCAGCGTCTGGCAGCGCTTGCCGTTGCGGCTCGCTCCTCTGTCGACGTGTTAGCCGGCGAAGGTTTCCGTGATGCTGATGGTGGCGGTGACCTGAGGCTGTCTGGAGTTCCCGCGACCGCCACGGCAGCGCAGCCCACGGCCGATGCTGCAGTTCAGATTGAGATTCTGCGCGCGTGGAGTGTTCTCACCCTTCGGTCGCGTCTTCTGGTCGTGATCGACGTATCCGGCTCGATGCTCGAACCCGCCAGCAACGGGTCGGCACCCAGGACTGGGAAGACTTGTCTCCGATCGCCCCGCTCTCCGATCCTGCCCACGTGAAGCAGATCAATGGCGTCGTTGCGTCATTGCCCGAGCGGTTCTATGGCTACACCGGGCTGTACGACACGATCCTGGCCGCGGTGAAACGAGTAAAGGAAGATTACGACCCCACGAAGGTCAACTCCGTTCTCCTCATCACCGATGGTTTCAATGAGGATGACAACGGCATCAGCCTGAAAACGCTCTTAAAGAGCCTGAAGGCGATAGAGGATCCAAAGGAACCCGTTCCGGTGCTCCTGATTGGTTTTGGTCCCGATACCGACCTCACGTCGATGACGACAATCGCTCAGTCGACGGGTGGTGCGGCATACTCAGCCGCTGTTCCGGAAGATCTAGGCAAGGTGCTGGTGGATGCCCTCACACAGCGGGCCTGCCGCCCGAACTGTTCCTAGCTACCCCGTTGCCAGCCACGGACTGGCAACGGGGAGGCGCGCACGCTAGCGAGTTTCGTTGTCGTCGCTGATGCTGACCATCCAGGTGACGGAGTAGCGGTCGACGACCATCCCGAAGACGCCGCCCCAGTCGGGGCGCTCAAGTGGCATGGCTACGTGACCGCCATCGCAAAGTTTCTCCCAGTAGCCTTCCAGAGCGGCTTTTTCGCTGAGGAAGCCGCCTATGGAAATCGACATCGATCCACCCGGTGTGTATTCCATACTCTTTGGGGTGTCGGCCATCATGAGCGTGATGCCGGCAGGCGACTCCAGCTGTCCGTGCATTACCCACTCTTGCTCTTCTGGATCTTGGCTGGCCTGAAAGTCAGCGAACGTATGAATCTCTGTCGTGCCACCGAAGACGGACTGGTAGTAAGCAAGAGCTTCACGAGCGTTGTTTCGGAAGCTGAGGTAAGGGTTGGACTTCATCGTCTTTCTTTCTTTCTTTCTTTCTTTCTTTCTTTCTTTCTTTCTTTCTTTCTTTGGGGGAGCGAGGCTCGAGTGGGAAGCGCGGAGCTAGCTGCTGGCTAGCACGACGGGAAACTCAAGTCTTGTGAGCAGCTGTTCTTCTGCTACTTCATCAGCACTATTGAGGTAGATCTCACGAGGTGGACCTGCGTGCGTGTGCCCGTGCTGCGTGAACCAGCCGAAGACAGAGTTGTAGGTGGCTTTGAGCCCGTCGTACGAGCCGACGTGGGTCACGGTCGCGACAACGCCGCCCGGCAGCTCGTGTGAGCGGAGCGTCGGATGCTCGCCAAACGCTTCTGAAACGGGAACACACACTTCGCACTTCCACGGGCGATCCGCGTGCATCTCTTCCATGTAGACGGCGATCAGGGGACCGATCACAGTCATCTGTGCCTCGGTTACGTTCTGAACGAGGCTGCCGATCGCGCGGGTCATGTCTTCCGGCAGCGCGGCCATCGTGGTGGAGAATTCCAGCCCAGCAACTAATCGCGTGGCTACGGTCTCAACAATGATTTCCGGCGACATGCGAGACACTTTACGCTTCACGAGTGTCAAACGGTACCCATTGTTCAGGGTGGTCGGTAGTGACGGACCCAAGCGGGTTTAGCTCCCTGAGTCGC
The DNA here is from genome assembly GCF_039527955.1 of Rhodoglobus aureus. NCBI lineage: Bacteria > Bacillati > Actinomycetota > Actinomycetes > Micrococcales > Microbacteriaceae > Rhodoglobus > Rhodoglobus aureus. Next base: position 17,113 of record NZ_BAAAKW010000070.1, read on the forward strand.
CCGAGCCAAAGAGATCGGGGAAGGCTACTGCCGCCCATCCGTATCCGACAAAGATCGCCGCATCGATCAGCGTGTGCGCGATCACGAGGGGGAGCACCCGGCGATAGCGCGTGTAGAGCCAGCCGAAAAGCAGGCCCATCGCCACGTTGCCGATGAAGGCTCCGATGCCCTGGTAGAGGTGGTACGTGCCCCGGAGTAGAGATGTCGAAACGATAATCTGCCAGCGACCCCAGCCCAGATCACCGAGTCGCGCATACAGGTAGCCGATCACGATTACTTCTTCGGTGATGCCGGCCCGAAGTGCGGAGAGCAGCAGCACCGGAACGGTCCACCAGTATTGGTCGAGCGCTGCAGGAACCACGTTTACCGTCAGGCCGAGACTGCGTCCGACGAGGTACACAGCGATGCCGGGGATTCCGATAGCTAGGGCCAGCGCGATACCGCTCAGCCCGTCGCGGGCGGGGCGTGTGAAGTCGATGCCGAGGCGAGCAAGTCCGGGCCTCGTTGCGCTCCACAGCAGAAACGCTACGAGTGCCACCGGGGCGAGGTCGAAAGTTATCCCCAAAATTTGGTAAATCAGGTCGAAAGTGGGCCGCGCACTCAGCGAGGAATTGAGTGTCGCTGTCTGCTGAGACAGCGGTTCAACGCGGGTCAGTCGATTCGTGATCGACACGACTGAATAAATTGCGGATGCCCCAAGCGACAACGCAAGAACGATCGAGATTTCTGCCCACAGTCTGCCCCGCGACTGTGGCAGAAAGGGTGACGAGGTCACTCGGGGCTGCGCGTTGCGCAGGCGGGGGTGCCGCCCGGGAGGCGGTGGCGGTAGCGCGCAACAAAGCGATAGGCGAGCGCGCTGAGGGAACTGAATGGCTCGGCGGCGATGAGGTGACCGAGGAAGCGCCATCCGATGGTTGGTTGGCTTCGCAGGATTGCCGAGAGGGCAAGGTGGCCTGCAAATTGTCGAGTAGGAGTCACGAACCAGGCTGCTTTCTCGACATCGTCGCGAGTGAGCGCGTAGTCATCGAGATCGATCCATTGCCACGGTGTGCTGGCCGGAAATTCGGGAAGCATCGCTTGCAGTCGATCGACCCACAGAGTGCAAAATGCGCAGTCTCCATCGAAAATAAGCACCCTAGTTGATAGCTCGTGAGCAGAGCCTGTGGCTTCCATAGCTCGATGTTAACTCATGATGCTGTGCGCTCCTCGCTGGGACTTTGCGCAGAATTCCTCTGTCTGCCGTGATTTGTGCGCGAATTATCTGCAACCTCTGCACATAATCTTCACGAGCGTTACTGGTGTGTAACGTTTGGCTTTACAGTTTTGAATGGGGCATCCCCCCGTTTAGGGTGTGAACTATCAAGCGCGGTGCGGCGCCAAAATTTCCGTGCCGTTTGCAAAATTCTGCACAGGAGGAAACTTTGAAAAGATCACGCATAGGCTTCAGCGCCGTCGCGCTGTTGTCGGCCTCGGCACTCGTTCTTGCGGGTTGCTCGGCGAGTGAGGCGCCCGCAGAGGGCGACACCGCCGCGATCATCACCACAAACGGTAGTGAGCCACAGCAGTCGCTCATTCCGACAAACACCACCGAAACTGGTGGCGGTAAGGTAATCACCTCGATCTTTGCTGGTCTAGTTTCTTACACCGCTGATGGCGATGTAGAGAACGAAGTTGCCAAGTCAATTGAGTCCAAAGATGGACAAAAATGGACGGTAACGCTCAACGAAGGTTGGGAATTCACCAATGGTGAGCCCGTCACCTCTGAGTCCTTCGTCAAGGCGTGGCAGTACGGTGCCTTGCTTAGCAATGCGCAGAGCTCTTCGTACTTCTTCGACAACATTGAGGGCTTCAGCTACGACGAAGACTCCGAGCTAACCGGGCTTGAGGTCGTTAGCGACACCGAGTTCACCGTGAACCTGATCAACCCTGAGGCTGACTTCCCGCTGCGTCTCGGCTACTCGGCATTCATGCCGTTGCCTGAGGCTGCTTGGGAAGACCTTGACGCTTTCGGTGAGAACCCGATCGGTAATGGTCCGTACATGCTCGACGGCGAAGGCGCCTGGCAGCATGACGTTCAGATTGACCTCGTCACGAACCCCGACTACGATGGTGTTCGTGCGCCCTTAAACGGTGGTGTCTCGATTATCTTCTACACCAGCCAAGACGCGGCCTATGCTGACGCTCTCGGTGGCAACCTCGATATCCTCGATGCTGTCCCAGACTCCGCATTCCAGACCTACAAGTCGGACTTCCCGGATCGTTGGGTTAACCAGCCTGCTGCGATCTTCCAAGCATTCAACATGCCTTACTACCTTGACCACTGGTCCGGGGAAGAGGGAGAGCTGCGTCGTGCAGCAATCTCGATGGCAATTGACCGTCAGGAAATCACGAATGTCATCTTCCAGGGCACCCGCACTCCGGCAACCGACTTCACATCACCCGTAATCGCTGGTCACTCCGACAGCCTTGCCGGTGCTGAAGTTCTTGAGTTCAACCCCGAAGAAGCCGCAAGCCTGTGGGCTGAAGCTGACGCTATCTCGCCGTACGGTGACACCGTATTCGACGTCGCCTACAACGCAGATGGTGGACACCAGGCATGGGTTGACGCTGTTGCAAACAGCATCAGCAACACGCTGGGCATTGAGGCTGTTGGTAAGGCATACCCCACGTTCGCGGATGCACTCAACGACCGTGATGCCAAGCTGCTGACCGGTGCGACTCGTGCCGGATGGCAGGCTGACTACCCGTCGCTGTACAACTTCCTCGGCCCGCTCTACGTTGATGGTGCTGGCTCGAACAAGGAAGGCTACTCGAGCCCCCGGTTCGAGAAGGTCCTCGCAGAGGGCGCAAGCGCGTCGTCGGTAGAAGAAGCAACCGCGAAGTACCAGGAAGCTCAGGAAATTCTTCTGGCCGACCTGCCTTCGATCCCGCTGTGGTACTCGAACGTTGTCGGTGTCTGGTCCGACAGCGTAGAAAATGTTGTATTCGGTTGGGACTCCGTCCCGCTGTACCACGAGGTAACCAAGGGCTAATTAGCTCCTAGTTTTACCCAGTTTCCACTCTCAACGTGTGATGTCCGGGGCCGCAGGTAGCCCCGGGCATTGCACTGAGTATCTTCATTCAGCGATTGAGACTCCTATGTTTATCCGTTCCATCGAGGGAACCATCTGATGCTGTGGTACGCAGGTAGGCGTTTCCTCCAGATGATCCCGGTGTTTTTCGGCGCGACCTTCTTGATCTACTTCATGGTCTTCGCATTGCCTGGCGATCCGATTGCTGCGCTCTACGGAGATCGCCCACCGGCTCCCGGAGTGATCGAGCTGGTTCGAGCCGAGTACAACCTCGATAAGCCATTCATTGTTCAGTACCTCCTGTACATTGGTGGGCTGTTTCAGGGTGATCTCGGAACAACCTTCTCCGGCAGACCTGTGTTCGATGTCATGGCCCAAGCCTTTCCCATCACTGCCCGACTCGCGCTACTCGCGCTGGCTATCGAGGCCTTCTTTGGCATCATCGTCGGCCTAGTCGCTGGCCTCCGTAAGGGAAAGCTATTCGACGCATCCGCACTCGTCGTCAGCTTGCTGCTCATTTCGGTACCGACATTCGTCGTCGGCTTCGTGTTGCAGTACGTTTTCGGCATCCAACTCGGCTGGGCGAGAACCACTGTCAGCGGCGCCGCCCCGTGGGGCGAGCTACTCTTGCCGGCTATCGTGCTGGCATCAGTCTCCTTCGCCTACATCGTGCGGCTCACCCGCGCGAGTGTCGCCGAGAACCTCGGCGCGGACTTCGTGCGCACCGCCACCGCCAAGGGACTTTCTCGCCGTCGAGTGGTTTCGGTGCACGTGTTGCGCAACTCCCTCGTTCCGGTCGTCACCTATCTGGGAGTCGATATCGGCTCACTCATGGTCGGTGCAATCGTCACTGAAGGAATCTTCAACATCAACGGTGTTGGTGGAACCGTGTTCCGAGCAATCAGGTTGGGAGAGGGCCCCACGGTCGTCTCGTTCGTCGCAGTGATGGTCATCATCTTTGTGCTTGCCAACTTGCTCGTCGACTTACTCTATGCCGCGCTCGACCCAAGGATTCGTTATGCCAAGTAACAACATGGGCCGCCACCGGCCCGGTCAAGAACACTTCATCGCGTCACTTGCCGATACCCCGGTCGCAGAAATAGATCAGGTGGATGAAACCGGTAAAGCACGCAGCACGTGGACCGACGCGTGGGAATCGATGCGCCGTCGACCCACTTTTTGGATTTCAGCGAGTCTCATCTTCGTCATCGTGATCGTGGCAGTATTTCCCGGCCTGTTCGCAAGCACGGATCCCCGTGAGTGCTATTTGAAGTTCAGCAACGGAGACCCTCAAGCAGGCCACCCGCTTGGATTCAACCGTCAGGGTTGCGACGTGTATTCGCGCATCATTTTCGGCACACAGGCGTCAGTCACGATCGGGCTCTTGACGACGATCCTCGTGACACTAGTCGGTGGCATCATTGGAGCTCTCGCAGGCTTCTACGGCGGAATTCTCGACTCCCTCGTCTCGCGTGTCGGTGACGTATTCTTCGCCGTGCCTACCGTTCTCGGCGCAATTGTGCTCTTCTCCGTCATCTCGGTTCGCGATGCAGTCATAGTCTCTCTCGTACTCTCGTTGTTTGCTTGGCCTCAGATTGCGCGGATCATGCGTGGTGCGGTGCTCTCAGCTCGCAACTCGGACTATGTAACCGCATCCGCCGCTCTCGGAGTTTCGCGATTCAAGACGCTCATTCGCCACGTAATCCCGAACGCAATCGCTCCCGTCATCGTTGTCGCGACCGTGTCACTGGGCATCTTCATCGTGGCGGAGGCAACGCTCGGATTCCTCGGAATCGGGCTTCCGCCCACCGTGATGTCGTGGGGAAATGAGATCAACCAGGCTCAAGTCTCCGTTCGCACACATCCGCAAACGCTGCTGCTGCCGTCGGCCGCACTCTCGATAACGGTGCTTGCATTCTTGATGTTCGGCGACGTTGTTCGCGATGCCCTTGACCCGGAAGCGAGAGCACGCCGATGAGTAACCCACAAACAGTTCCCGTGACAGGACAGTCATCACACGAAGAGACCCCGCTGCTGAAGATTCGCGGACTCGAAGTTGGTTTTGAAACCCAGCGTGGAGTCGTAGCAGCGGTTCGCGGTATCGACCTCACGCTCTACCAGGGGCAGTCGCTCGCCATCGTAGGCGAATCCGGTTCGGGAAAATCCACTACAGCGCAAGCGGTGATTGGGCTACTGCCCGGAACAGGAAAAGTCGTCGGCGGTTCGATTGAGTTCGAAGGCAACGACCTCACCAAGTTCTCGGATTCCCAGTTCGCTGAGGTTCGCGGAAGCCAAATCGGTTACGTGCCTCAGGACCCGATGTCGAACCTAAACCCGGTGTGGAGCATCGGATTCCAAGTAGAAGAGGCCATCAAGGCCAACGGTGTCGCGCAGGGCAAAGAGGCGCGTCAGCGCACCATCGAGGTGCTCAACGAGGCAGGGCTCAGCGACGCCAGCGAACGCCTTAAGCAATTTCCGCACCAGTTTTCTGGTGGAATGCGCCAGCGGGTACTCATCGGCATTGGGCTTTCGGCTCGTCCGAAGCTACTGATCGCCGACGAGCCGACTTCAGCGCTCGATGTCACTGTGCAGCGTCAGATTCTTGACCACCTAGAGACGCTCACGCGTGACTACGGCACCTCGGTGCTGTTCATCACCCACGACCTCGGCCTTGCCGCTGAGCGTGCAGAGCAGCTCGTAGTTATGTACAAGGGCAAGGTTGTTGAGTCGGGTCCGTCCCGCACCATCCTTGAAGACCCGCAGCATCCGTACACCCAGCGTTTGGTCGCTGCAGCTCCGAGCCTTGCCTCGCGTCGTATCCAGTCGAAAAAGTCACATCAGAGTTCCGACAACGACCTGCATATCTTTGGTCAAGGCTCGCTCGATGACGCACTCATCGCGCGTGCTGCGAGTCGCGAAGCTGCTGCCACTTCAAACTTGATCACGGTGAAAAACATCACCAAGGTCTATGAGATCCGCAAGCAGGGGTTCCGCAAAGACAAGCTGTTGGCTGTCAATGACATCTCGTTCGGTGTCAAGAAAGGCACGACCACCGCTCTCGTTGGCGAGTCCGGTTCGGGCAAGTCGACGGTGGCGAAGCTGATTTTGCAATTGGAGCCGCTCACGAGCGGAAGCATCGAGTTCGACGGTGTTGACCTTGCGGGGATCAAGGGCGACGAACTCTTGAAGTTCCGCCGTCGAGTTCAGCCGGTGTTCCAGGACCCGTACGGTTCGCTAGACCCGCAATACAGCGTTGGCAACACGATCGCTGAGCCGCTGCTCGCGCATCGCATGGGCACACCGAAGGAGCGCTTCAACCGGGTTAGTGAACTGCTTGACCAGGTGTCGTTGCCGCAGGCAACCCGTCACCGGTACCCCGGTGAGCTTTCAGGCGGCCAGCGTCAGCGCGTCGCGATCGCGCGTGCGCTAGCGCTCAAGCCAGATGTGCTCATTCTCGATGAAGCGGTGTCGGCGCTCGATGTGCTGGTTCAGGGCCAGGTGCTGAACCTGCTCACTGAGCTGCAAACCGAGCTCGACCTCACCTACCTGTTCATCACGCACGACCTCGCGGTCGTGCGATTGGTGGCAGACAACGTGTGCGTCATGCAGGGTGGTCGCATCGTTGAGGCGGCGACCACCGACGAAGTGTTCGAGAACTCGAGCAATCCGTACACGCAAGAACTGCTCGAAGCGATTCCGGGCGCCAACATCAAACTGGGCGCCTAGTTCATTAGCAGAGAAGGACCGTTCCCCGTGGAGCGGCCCTTCTCGCTTAGAATCGATACAAGCGTGCCACCGTGCATTGCGTGATCGTATGCAGGAGGTTCAGTGAGCGCCACACGAATCATGGCGACCATTGCGGTTGCTGCCAGTGCAGCTCTAGTGCTCACCGCGTGTATACCCCAGCAATCGACAACGATTGACGGTTCAGAACTGACCGTTGCGGTCACCCAACCCTACACATCGGGCAATCCGGTGACCTCTTACGGCGTGAGCGAAACCAATGCGAACATCGCGTACGCAACCGGCACAGGATTCAATTACTTTAACGACAAGTCTGAGCTGGTGCGCGATGAGTCTTTTGGGCACTACGAGAAGGTCTCAGATAACCGCCTCGCGGTGACCTACACAGTGTCAGACGGCGTGCGCTGGTCAGACGGGACCGCCGTCGATGCCGTCGACCTTCTCCTGGAATGGGCCGCGACATCCGGAGCACTCAACACTCCTGATGCCGACGCCGCGAGCACTGTCGACCCCGAGACTGGTGCGCCCCTTGACCGCGCCGACGCGCGCGTCTTGTTTGACGCCACTGCAACAGGAAACACCGGCATCGATCTCGTCACAGAGCTGCCGCAGATTAGCGACGATCGCATGTCGCTCACCCTCGTCTTTGATGAGCCATTCGCTGATTGGGAGACAGCGTTCTTCGGCGCTGGTTCTGCGGCGAAGCCTGCACACGTCGTCGGCATGATGTCATTCGCCAGCGATGATGCGCTCACTGCCAAAGAGCGGGTGTATGCGGCCATCACGAACGGCGACGAAACTGATCTCGCCACGATTGCGCGCACCTGGAATACCGTCTTCAACTTTCAAGGGATGCCCGTAAACGCGAGCCTCGTTGTCTCGAACGGGCCCTACGTCGTTTCTGGTTTCGTAGCTAACCAGTACGTGACGCTGCGCGCCAACGAGAACTATGGCGGAGAGCGTCAGCCCACCTTTCAAGAGATCACCGTTCGCTTCATGAGCGACCCGCTCGCGCAGGCCCAAGCACTGCTCGTCGGTGTCGTACAGATTGCAGTCCCCGAAATGGGTACCGAAGTTAGGGGGGCACTCGAAACCATGGATGCCACCGTAATTGATGGCACGACCGATAGTTTCGAACACCTCGATCTTCAATTCGCAGAATCCAAGAACGGCACATTCGACGACCCTCTTGTTCGCGAGGCGTTTCTCCTGACAGTGCCGCGCAGAGAGCTGGTCTCTGCCGCTCTTGCCGATCTTCAGCCGCGCGCCACGAATCGTGATTCGTTTCTCTTCGCGCCTAACGATCCTGACTACCGCAGCGTGCGCTCGAGCAACGGCTCAAGCCAGTTCGCTGAGATAGATATCACCAGAGCCAAGGAACTCTTGGTCGAAGCCGGTGTGAAGAAGCCAGCAGTCTGTGTTCTTTACGCCGCTGATGACCCCATGCGTGCAACCGAGTTCGAACTGATCAAAGAATCTGCGGCATCCGCTGGCTTCGTTGTAAGCGACTGCTCTACCGAGGATTGGCGTGCGACACTCGGCACACCCGGCGCCTATGACGCAGCACTATTCAGTTGGCAGTCGACGCGACCGGGAGTCGGAATTGCTCCTGCGGTGTTCGGCACCGACGGTTTCGCAAATCTCAACTACTTCTCAGACTCCACGGTCGACGCCCGCCTCAGCGACGCCAGTTCAGTCATGGTCGATGGTGAGGCCCAAGCCGATTTGTTGGCAGAAGCGGATGCCGAACTCTGGAAGAACCGCTACGGACTGCCGCTATTTCAGCATCCTGCAACCGCAGCTTTCGACCAAGACCAGGTGTCTAACATCTCGCTTTCGTCGCTGAATCCAGGCATCTGGTGGAACGTTTGGGAGTGGCAACCGTAGCTATTCGAGTGCGCTCAGGGCATAGTCGGCGATAAATCTTGTCAAACAGGGTAAACTGGTGGAGCAGGATACTCTGAACGATCTTCTGCGCCCTCCCATGATCTTTACCCGGTGGCATTTGGCCGCCGATCTGCTGCCGAAATTTTCTGCGCAGCGTCTGCGGTGAGAGACCGCACAGCCTCCAATGAATTAAGGAATATTGCTATGGCTATGGCCACTCGCAGCGACTTGCGCAACGTAGCGATCGTTGCCCACGTTGACCACGGAAAGACCACCCTCGTTGACGCGATGCTTCGCCAGACGAACTCGTTCGAAGCGCACGCGCACCTCGAAGAGCGCGCCATGGACTCTAACGAGCTCGAGCGCGAAAAGGGAATCACGATTCTCGCGAAGAACACCGCGATTTCGTACAACGGCAAGTACGCCGCTGACAGCCCCATCACGATCAACGTTATTGACACCCCCGGCCACGCTGACTTCGGTGGCGAGGTTGAGCGTGGACTCAGCATGGTTGACGGCGTAGTTCTGCTCGTTGACGCCAGTGAGGGTCCGCTGCCGCAGACCCGCTTCGTTCTCCGTAAGGCGCTTGAAGCCAAGCTTCCCGTCATCCTGTTGGTCAACAAGACCGACCGTCCGGATGCGCGCATCGATGAAGTTGTTGCCGAAAGCCAAGACCTGCTCTTGGGGCTCGCAAGCGACATGGCAGACGATGTTCCCGACCTTGACCTCGACGCCATCCTTGACGTTCCCGTTGTTTACGCATCGGGCCGCAATGGCGCTGCAAGCTGGAACAAGCCCGAGAACGGAACGTTGCCAGACAACGAAGACCTCGAGCCGCTGTTCGACGCTATCCTCAAGCACGTTCCCGCGCCGTCGTACGATGACGAGCACCCCCTTCAGGCTTGGGTTACCAACCTTGACTCCTCGCCGTTCCTCGGCCGCCTCGCTCTGCTGCGCGTCTTCAACGGAACTATCAAAAAGGGTCAGACCGTTGCCTGGGTCAAGCACGACGGAAGCGTCGCCAACGTGCGCGTAACCGAGCTCATGATCACCAAGGCACTCGACCGCTACCCCGCCGAGAGTGCGGGCCCCGGTGACATCGTCGCTGTCGCCGGCTTCGAAGACATCTTCATTGGTGAAACCCTTTGTGACCCCAACGACGTTCGCCCGTTGCCGACCATCACGGTTGACGACCCCGCCATCTCGATGACAATTGGTACCAACACCTCGCCGGTAATCGGCAAGGTCAAGGGCCACAAGCTCACTGCGCGCATGGTCAAGGATCGTCTCGATCGCGAACTCGTCGGTAACGTTTCGTTGAAACTTGTCGATGTCGGTCGCCCCGACGCCTGGGAGGTTCAGGGTCGTGGAGAGCTCGCGCTCGCCATCCTCGTTGAGCAGATGCGTCGTGAAGGCTTCGAGCTGACTGTCGGCAAGCCGCAGGTAGTAATCAAGAAGATCGACGGCAAAGTTCACGAGCCTTTCGAGAACCTCACGATTGACGCTCCCGAAGAATACTTGGGCGCCATCACTCAGCTCCTCGCTGGCCGCAAGGGCCGCATGGGGGGCATGAGCAATCACGGCACAGGCTGGGTTCGCATGGAATTCATCGTTCCTTCGCGTGGACTCATTGGTTTCCGTACCGAGTTCATGACCATCACGCGCGGTGCCGGTATTGCGAACGCTGTATCTCACGGTTACGAGCCGTGGGCTGGCGAAATCCTCACCCGCGTTAACGGTTCGATCGTTGCCGACCGTTCCGGTGCCGCTACTCCGTTTGCCATGGTTGCGCTCCAAGAGCGCATGTCGTTCTTCGTTGAGCCCACTCAAGAGGTTTACGAAGGCATGGTTGTTGGCGAGAACTCTCGCGCCGACGACATGGACGTCAACATCACCAAGGAAAAGCAGCTCACCAACATGCGCCAGTCGACCTCGGACTCGTTCGAGCGTATGACTCCGTCGCGCAAGCTGACGTTGGAAGAGTGCCTCGAGTTCGCTCGCGAAGACGAGTGCGTTGAAGTAACGCCCGAGTTCGTGCGAATCCGCAAGGTTGAGCTCGACTCGAATGCTCGCGCACGCCAGACCTCGCGTCTCAAGAAGCAGAACGCATAACCCAAACCTTCTGGGGCTGGCGAGGAATCGTTAGCCTTTCGGGAGTACGATGCAGCTACGGTCACTGAGGCCGTGGCTGCATTGTTCGTTAACGCACGGCGCCGTTAACGCACAGTGCTGTTTACGCACAGTGCACTAACGCCGGCGACAGCTATGGCCTACCGACACAGCCATGGCCTACCGACAGCGACGCCCAAGATCACGAGCATCAGGAGAGTAGTCATGATTAGCCCGAAACGACGCATTAGTGCAGCCATAGCGATTGTTCTTGCCGTGGGTATCACTCCAGCGCTGTCTGGATGCTTCGGCAACCCCCTAGAGAACATCGTTGAGCAGGCGACTGGCGGCCAGGTCAGCTTGGGCGGAAACGAGATCCCTGAGGGCTTCCCGAGCGAGGTGCCTGTTGTCTCCGGTGAGGTGCAATTTGGTATCGCTGCGGGCGAAGGCGAGAGCCGCGGCTATAACGTCACAATTTTGGTCGGCGCTGAGTCGCCGCTCGACGGTATAGAGACTGAGCTTGCGGATGCTGGCTTTGAGCTTCAACTGCAGGGGAGCGGTGCCGACGGTGAGGGCACGGTCATCTTCACGAGTGACACGTGGGTCGGTGGAGTTATCGTCGCGAAGACAGACGACGGTTACACGGCGAATTACACGGTGGCGCCTGCAGGAACCTAGCGGCCAGCGGACCGGCAACGGGCAGGCAGTGGCGCAACGCTAGCGAGCGACTCAGGCTAGCGAGCGAATCACGCTAGCGAGCGAATTAGGCGAGGTCGAACATCCCCGCGCCTACGAAGCTTGATGACGTCGCGCCCGGAGGCACTGCAAAGGCTGCCGAGCCAACGTAGCGCACGTATTCGTTCATGAGATCGTTGCGCGAGAGTGCGAGCTGAATCGGCACAAACTGGGTGCCGGGGTCACGCTGAAAGCTGATGAAGAACAGCCCAGCGTTGAGCCGGCCGAGGTCGTCGTTGCCGTCAACAAAGTTGTAGCCGCGGCGCAAGATTTGCACACCATCGTGAGTGTCAGGATGTGCCAACTTCACGTGCGAACTCTCATCGATGAGCGGCGCATCATCACGACCGGTTTGGCTGAAGTCGGGATCGGTGAACTCGCTTCCGCCACTGAGCGGTGCACCTTCACCCTTGGTGCGGCCGAAGATTGTCTCCTGTTCGCGCAGAGACGTGCGATCCCAGGTTTCGACGGTCATGCGAATCTTGCGGCTCACGAGGTACGAGCCCCCGATCATCCACGAGGCGCCATCGCCGGCCGCGGCCCAAACATGCTCGTTGACGCCCGTCGTGTCTTCAGCACGCAAGTTTGCTGTGCCGTCTTTGAACCCAAACAGGTTGCGCGGGGTCTTTTGGGCTCTCGTTGTCGATGACGTGCGGCCAAAGCCCAGTTGCGACCAGCGCAGGGTGGCGCGGCCGAATGCGATGCGTGAGAGGTTGCGGATGGCGTGCACAGCCACCTGCGGGTCGTCGCTGCACGCCTGGATGCAGAGGTCCCCGCCGACTAGTTCGGGCTGCAACACGTCGCTGGGAAACTTGGGCAGGTCGATGAGTGCCGAGGGGCGTTTGCTGGCGAGCCCAAACCTGTCGTCAAACAGGCTTGGGCCGAAACCAAAGGTGATCGTGAGGCCACCGGGCGGAAGGTCGAGCGCTTCACCCGTGTCATCCGGCGGAGCGTCGTAGGGGCCGCCTGCTGGACCGTAGTTTCCTGCAGCGTCGCCAGCGGTCATGCGCGCTGCGGCGTAGCTCCAATCCTGCAACAGCTCGATCAACTCATTGCGCGAGATGTCATTGACGTCGAAAGCCGCAAAGTGCAGCCGGTCTTGAGCGGGAGTGATGATGCCTGACTGGTGGTCGCCGAAGAACGGGTACGTCGATGCCACTGCGTTGTTGGTGGATGTCGAACCGCCGCCGAAAGCGAAAGTGCCGCCGACACCTAAACCGGCACCAACAACGCCAGCACCGGCCAGCCCGAAGAGGCCGCGCCGCGAGAGGCCGCTGGTTTCATCTTTCGACATAGCTAATCTTTCGAGAGTTGAGCCGGTTGCCTAGAGAACCAATACTGCGGTGAGGCGGGAGAGGGGTTCTGCCAGAGCGTTCACCTGGTCGGAGAAGGCGCGAATCTCTGAGGTAGAAAGCTCGCTGTAGAGACGGAAGCCGTCACCGACCTTCTGGGCGTCGAGCAACGTCTGTAGCTGCTCGAACTCAGAATCGAGCGTTGCAGCGAGATCGGCATCCTTCTCAACGAGGATGTCGCGAACGCCCTCATAGAGAACGCGTGCGCCATCGATGTTCGCTTGGAAATCCCAGAGGTCGGTGTGCGACCAGAATTCTTCTTCACCGGTCACTTTGCCGCTGGCAACCTCATCGAGCAGACCGATCGCGCCATTGGTTTGCTGATCGAGTGTGAACTCGAGGTCTTGCACGTTGCTGTACAACGTATTGGTGTCAGTGAGGAGCTGTGAGGCGAGCGATTCACGCGTGGACTGGTCATACGCTTCGAAGCCGGCTTCGGCATCCGCGGGCCAGAGGTCCTTCTCGATGGCGTGCCAGCCGGTCCACTCTTGACCGTCTTCGAGGTCAGCTTCACGAAGGTCCATGCGGGGGTCAAGATCACCAAACGACTCGGCGACGGTCTCCACGCGCTCCCAGAAGACGCGAGTCGGGGCATAAAGCTCACGTGCCGTTTCGTCGTCTCCGGCGATGTAGGCGTCGGCGAACTGCTCGGTGCCAACAACGAGGTTTTCGATCTGGTCTTTTACATAGCTCTTGTAGTTGGCGTTTGCGGCATCAACTTGCTCGCCAATGTCGCCGCTAAATGAAAGATCGGCTCCAGAGTCGGTGACGGTGAATGCGCTCTTGCCGACACCCTCGCCGATCATGCCTGGCTTGCAGACCGTGAAGTAGTCGCCGGGCTGAACGAGCACGACGAGGTCGCGACTGATGCCGGGGCCGATGTTTTCTGCTTCGCCAACTATGCGCAGACCATCGTCGGCGAGCAAGTAAAACTCGGTGACCTGTTCGCCGGAGTTGGTGACGGTGAACACAAGGTTTCCGCTGGGAGCTTCGCTTGCGCTGAGAGCGCAGTCGGTTGCGCTGCTGTCGACAGCGATGGTGTTGCTTGAGGCATCGCCAGTGTTATTGGCAACGCAGCCGGTGAGCGCGAGCGCAGCGACAGTTGCCGCCGCGGCGAATCCGTAGCGGGTGGGGCGGGTGGTCATCAGGCTCCTTGAGTGCTGAGGGATGCTGCAGGCGCAATGGTCTTGTCTGAGCGCTGATTGCCGCGAACGGTGCGAATAAAAACGGTCATGACAGCTCCGACGTAGCCGAGCCATACCCCGGCTTCGAGCCAGGTGGTCGCGGGGGAGAAGTTGAGGGTGCCCTTGAGAAGCGTTCCGTACCAGCTGTCTGGTGGGATCGCCGCGCTCACGTCGAAAGCGAGTGCGTGCAGCCCCGGCAGTACGCCAGCCTCTTGCAGGTCGTGCACGCCATAGGAGAGAACTCCGGCGGCAACGATGATGAGGATGGCGCCGGTCCAGGTGAAGAATCGCGTGAGGTTGATGCTCACAATTCCGCGGTAGATGAGGTAGCCGAGCAACACTGCGGCCGAGATGCCGAGCGCTGCGCCGGTGAGGGGGAGAGCTGTCGAACCGCTGGCTTGGACGGCAGCCCAAATAAAGAGTGCCGTCTCGATTCCTTCGCGACCGACTGCAAGGAACGCCACGAGAACGAGTCCCCACCCTGCACCGGTGAGGTGCGAGTCGACCTCGTTGCGCAGTTCGCGACCGAGACCGCGTGCGGCGCGGAGCATCCAGAAGATCATCCAGGTGACAAAAGCTGTGGCGACGATGGAGAGGATGCCGCCGATGAGTTCGCGCGCTTGGAAGGAAAGCCCGTAGGTGCCGAACGTGAGGCTCGCGCCGAGTGCGAGCGAAATAACGATTGCGAGTGCGACGCCAAGCCAAATGCGGGGGGAGTACGTCGCGGCGATCAATCTTGTGAACGTAAGCGATCAGAATGCCGACGACGAGCGCGGCTTCAAGGCCTTCGCGCAGGCCGATCAGGAAGTTTGCGAGCACTGGACTCTCTCGTTCATTCAACAATTAGGCAGGTAGGTAAGCCTAACCTAAGCAACCATATTTCGCTTACCTGTGCTTATTCTGTTACTGCAGAACAAATGGTGGAGGAACGGCAATGAAAGATCGCGCTCAGCGGGTCCTAGTCGTTGCCGCGCGCCCAGAAGATGGGGCTACGGTCTTCGGCGCCACCATCGCGACTCTTGTTCAACGAGGAACCGAACTTATCGTGCTCACGTGCAGTAACTCGCCGGGGGCAGAAGACGCTCACGCGGGGGTGCGGGAGATCTTAGGGATCACCGCGCATCACGTCTTGCGAGAAGATGACGGGCAGCAGTTCAGCACGCGCTCTGCGCGAGAACTTGCGGCCGATCTTGCCGCAGCTATTACCTCTCTCAAGCCGGATGTCGTCGTCAGCTACGCATCGTCCGCCAGCGGCAGCGACCACGAGTCTGAGGCGCGGCTAGTGCGTGAGGCTACGGCACTCGCAACCGAGCTCGCGGGTGTCCCCTTCTATGCGGCATCAGCGGTCCCGGTTGATCGGGGAGTTGCGGTCTCGTCAGCTACAGCTATTGCGTTCAAGCGTCGCGCTATGGAGATCTACAGCGATGAGGCTCCTGTTGGTGAGAGCGTTTCGACTCCAATTGAATACTTGCGTCGCCTTCGCCGTCGCGAAGTGGTGATCGGAGAGCGCAATCGCCTAGAGCGTGCTGTGCTCGCTCTTGTTGCGACTGCCGTTGGAGCACTTGTTGGGCTTGTCTTGACGGCGGTACACCAGTCGGCGATCACTCTCTTTGGTGCGCGAGTGCCGTGGGGGATTGTCGCGGCCGTTGCGCTGACGACGGCTCTCATCCTTGGTTTGCGCCTGATCTATGACACCAGGGTGGCGCCGGGCTTCGCCTCCCTTGGCGTTTTGCTGATGTCTGCTCTATTGGCGACTTCCACGCCGGGGGGAACGATTTTGATTCCCGGGAATGTGTCGGGTTACAGCTGGACCTTTGCGCCAGTGTTGATCGTCTTGCTGGTTGTTGGCTGGCCTCGGGTGAATCGTCAGGCTTCGCCGTCGAGCCGCGATAACATTGAGTTGAACTCTCCCGTGAAAGGTGCGGATATCTCTTGACGTACATCATCGCCCAGCCTTGTGTTGATCTAAAGGATCGCGCGTGTGTCGACGAATGCCCCGTCGATTGCATCTACGAGGGTGACCGTATGCTCTACATCCAGCCGGATGAGTGCGTCGATTGCGGCGCCTGCGAGCCGGTGTGTCCCGTTGAGGCCATTTACTACGAGGACGATACGCCCGATAAGTGGGCAGATTACTACAAGGTCAACGTCGAGTTCTTCAACCTCCTCGAGGACAGTTCGCCCGGTGGGGCCGCGAAGGTCGGCGTGATTCACAAGGATCACCCGCTCGTCGCTGCGCTTCCCGAGGGCGGCGGATCCTCAGACTGATGGTGCGCACGCCGTTGGCCCTGCCCGACTTTCCTTGGGATGCACTTGTTCCCTACGGCAAGATTGCGCGCACGCATCCCGACGGTTTCGTTGACCTCTCGGTCGGTTCGCCGGTAGACCCGACTCCTCACATCATCCGCGAGACGCTGGCGTCGGCTACGGATGCTCACGCGTACCCCACGACAACCGGCACCGTGCAGTTGCGCGAAGCGATTGTTGAGTGGTTTGACCGTCGCCGGGGTGTCCCTAGCCTGACGGTCAACAATGTTCTTCCGACGGTTGGCTCAAAAGAGCTGGTGGCACTGCTGCCGCTGCTCCTTGGCCTTGGCAAAGACGATGTGGTTGTGCATCCATCTGTTGCGTACCCCACGTATGCCATTGGTGCGGCGATGGTCGGCGCGACCGCCGTGGCATCGGATGACCCCGCCCAGTGGCCCGAGAACACCGCTCTGGTGTGGCTCAACAGCCCCGGTAATCCTGATGGCCGTGTCGCCGATGTAGAGCAGCTGCGGGCGGCCGTAGAGCGCGCACGCGAGCTGGGCGCGGTGATTGCCTCAGACGAGTGCTACGCCGAACTCAACTGGAACGGACCCGACCCCACGCCCTCAATTCTTGATCCTGCGGTGATCGGCACTGATCGGTCATCAGTGCTCGCGGTGTATTCACTCAGCAAGCAGTCGAATCTGGCGGGCTACCGCGCGGCCTTTGTTGCCGGATGCTCGGCTCTCATTTCTGAATTGCTGGCTGTGCGCAAGCATGCTGGACTCATCGTTCCCGGCCCTGTGCAAGAAGCCATGGTGACGGCGCTGCGTGATGAAGCCCATGTTGCGCACCAGCGCGAGCTGTACCGCGCGCGCCGAGCGAAGCTTCTTCCTGCCCTTGCGCGCGCCGGATTCCACATCGACGACAGTCTTGCCGGGCTCTACCTGTGGGCGACCAAAAATGAAGACTCGTGGCAGACGGTTGGCGATCTTGCCCATTCGGGCATCCTCGTTGTTCCCGGGTCGTTCTATGGCGAAGAGCCCGCACGACATGTGCGTATTGCGCTCACGGCAAGCGATGAGACTATTGCGGATGCCGTAGCCCGGCTCGAATTGCTGTCTTAAGTGCACTAACTCGCCAAGGCTTTGTCTTTGACCTCTAAACGCGGCGGAGATTGCTTGGCTGGTGTGACACTGGCCATTCAACCCTTGTAGGCTGTAGCGGTGAATGAAGCCCCTCAAGACCCAGAGAAGGCCACGCTCCATTACCCGGGCGGTGCTGCAGAGTTTCCCATCATCCGAGGGGTCGATGGTCACAACAGCATCGACATTTCCACCTTCATGAAGCAGACCGGATACACGGCGCTTGATCAAGGTTTCGTCAACACCGCTTCGACCCGTAGTGCAATCACCTACATCGATGGCGATCGTGGCATTCTGCGGTACCGCGGATACGCAATCGAAGATGTCGCGGCCAATTCCACCTACCTCGAAGTTGCGTGGTTGCTCATTTACGGTGAGATCCCCAGCGCCTCGCAGCTCGAGGAATTCGACGAGAAGATTCGCCGTCACACTCTGCTACACGAAGACCTTCGTCGCTTCTTTGACGCGCTTCCGCACAGCGCACACCCGATGTCTGTGCTGTCCAGCGCAGTTTCGGCGCTGTCGACGTACTACGAAGATTCGCATGACGTGCGCGACCCCGAGCACGTTGAGCTTTCGACCATCCGCCTGCTCGCTAAGTTGCCCGTGATTGCGGCCTACGCGCACAAGAAGTCCTTGGGCCAGGCGCTGCTCTACCCCGACAACTCGCTGAGCTTTGTCGACAACTTCTTGAAACTCAACTTTGGCAACATGGCCGAGGACTACGAGGTCAACCCTGTGCTGAGCAAGGCGCTCGATCGCCTGCTTATCTTGCACGAAGACCACGAGCAGAATGCATCCACCTCAACGGTGCGTCTCGTTGGCTCGACCGAAGCCAATATTTTTGCGTCAATCTCAGCCGGAATCAATGCTCTCTATGGCCCGCTTCACGGTGGCGCCAACGAGGCTGTGCTCAAAATGCTTGGCGAGATTCAGCAGTCGGGCGAAGGCGTTCAGAAGTTCGTTGAACGTGTGAAGCGCAAAGAAGAAGGCGTGCGCCTGATGGGCTTCGGCCACCGCGTATACAAGAGCTTCGACCCACGTGCACGTCTTGTCAAAGAGAGTGCGGATGAGGTGCTCGCCGACCTCGGTGTGAGTGACCCGCTGCTCGACATCGCTCGCGAGCTCGAAGAAGTTGCCCTCGCGGATGACTACTTCATCTCGCGCAAGCTGTACCCCAACGTCGACTTCTACACTGGAGTCATCTACAAGGCGATGGGCTTCCCGCCGCGCATGTTCACCGTGCTGTTCGCGATTGGCCGACTTCCCGGTTGGATCGCCAACTGGCGCGAGATGAACGAAGACCCCAACACCAAGATCGGTCGCCCGCAGCAGTTGTACACGGGGCCCGAAACACGCGCCTGGCCTCAGCGCTAGAGACGAGACTGCGCGTCAGTCGAAGTGCGTTATCGCACACGGCTTTCACAACTAAGAACGGCCGGCACCCCCTCGGGCGCCGGCCGTTCTGTTGTTTCTTGCTTGTGTTCGAGTCGACTACGCGTGAAGCGCCGTGTTGAGCACCACTCCGCTGCCGCTGCGAGGTAAGACCTCGACGGCGCCGGTGAGTGAGTTGCGGCGGAACAGCAGTCCGTTCACACCGCTCACATCAACAGCCTTCACAGTGCGCGGTGTGGCTGAGCCATCGATGATCGTGACCTTGGTGCCGGCGGTGACATACAGTCCAGCTTCAACAACCGAATCGTCGCCGATCGCGATGCCAATTCCTGAGTTGGCGCCGAGAAGGGCGCGGGCGCCGATTGAGACACGTTCGGTTCCACCACCGCTGAGGGTGCCCATAATGGATGCTCCGCCACCGATATCGGCACCGTCACCGACAACGACGCCCTGAGAGATGCGGCCTTCGACCATCGAGCTGCCGAGCGTGCCGGCGTTAAAGTTGACGAAACCCTCGTGCATCACTGTCGTGCCGGGGGAGAGGTAGGCGCCGAGGCGCACGCGGGAGGCATCCGCGATACGCACGCGCTCTGGCACGACGTAGTCGAGCATGCGGGGGAACTTGTCGATGCCGGTTATAGCAATGCCAGCGCGTTGCAGTGAGACCCGAAGCTCGGCATAGTCGCTGGGGTGCACGGCGCCGGCGTTGGTCCACACCACGATGGGCAAGGCGCCGAAGAGGCCGTCAAGGTTGATGCTGTTGGGCTCGACGAGCAGGTGGCTGAGCAGGTGAAGCCGCAAGTAGGCGTCTGCGGTGGCCTGCGGTGCGGCATCCAAATCGATCTCAATAGTGACAAATTCGGTGGTCACCCGGCGGCGGTCATCAGCGCCCAAGTGCTGCTCGAGGTTTGCTGGTGTGTAGTGCGGGTCGGTGCCCTCGGGAATGGATCCCAGGTGCGGGGCGGGGAACCACACGTCAAGTGTTGTTCCGTCGCCGGCGATTGTTGCGAGTCCGTATCCCCATGCTGTGCGCGAAGTCATGCCTCCAGATTACTTACACTGGGTGCATGCCTGTGACCGATCCGACCGTTCCCGTGCTCGATCTGGGCGCCTCGAGCCCCGACCTCACTCGCCAGTTGTGCGACATCGAGTCTGTCTCGGGAAATGAACAGCGCATCGCGGATGCTGTCGAGACCGCGCTCAGCGCCTTCGATCACCTTGAGGTGATTCGGGATGCGGATGCCGTGGTCGCCCGCACGAATGCTGGTAAGCCACAGCGTGTCGTGATCGCCGGTCACCTTGACACGGTTCCCGTGAACGCGAACCTGCCAACCACCCTCGAGATGATCGATGGTGAAGAGCACCTCGTTGGTCGCGGCACTGTCGATATGAAGGGTGGCGTCGCTGTCGCGCTCAAACTCGCGGCCGAACTCACCGACCCTGCAATCGACGTGACCTGGATTTTCTACGACCACGAAGAAGTCGCTGCTGAGCTCAACGGACTTGGCCGACTCGCACGCAACCGACCCGACCTTATGGCAGGCGACTTTGCGATTATCGGCGAACCATCGAACGCTACCGTCGAGGGCGGCTGCAACGGCACGGCGCGCATCGACATCCAGCTGACGGGTCTGCGTGCGCACTCCGCGCGCGCCTGGATGGGGGAGAACGCGATTCACGCCGCGGCGCCCGTGCTAGCCATCCTGGCGGCCTACGAGCCTGAACGGCATGAAGTCGATGGTCTCGTGTATCGCGAGGGCCTCAATGCCGTTGGCATAACCGGTGGTGTTGCCGGCAACGTGATTCCGGATGCCGCAACCGTCACCGTGAACTTCCGCTTCGCCCCCGACCGCAGCACTGAGCAAGCAATCCAACACCTGCGGGAGGTCTTCGCCGGGTTTGAATTCGAGGTCACCGACCTCGCCAGCGGGGCACGCCCCGGACTGGATGCGCCGATCGCGCGCGACTTCCTCGCGGCCGTGGGAGGCACCCCCGCCCCCAAGTATGGCTGGACCGACGTTGCTCGCTTCTCTGAACTCGGCGTGCCAGCAGTGAACTACGGACCGGGCAACCCGTTGCGCGCCCACGCCGATGACGAGCGCGTAGCGACAAATGAGATTGTGGCCTGCGAGCAAGGGCTGAGAGCGTGGCTGACGGCTCGCTAGCCTCCGGGTTGCGCCGCGCAACAACTGCGGTGCTCGCTCCCGAGCGATGGTGGATTGCGGTCATTGCAATCTTTGCGGCCTCACGGGTCGTGACGACGTCAATTCTCTTGGCATTCGCATCCGTTCAGGGCAGCAATGCCTGGACTGGGCCCAAGCCCGACTACTTCTCGTTCGCCAAGATTTGGGACGGTCACTGGTACTACATCATCGCGCTCGCGGGGTATCCGAGCGAGTTGCCGCTGGATGAGGCCGGTCACGTCGCCGAGAACGCTTGGGCGTTCATGCCGGGATATCCAGCCGTTGTGCGCTTTGTCATGACGCTGACGACGCTCGACTTCGCCTTCGCCGCGGTGGTCGTCTCGGTAGGTTTCGCGCTCGGTGCAGCGCTGGTGTTCTACCGCTTGATGAATCGCGTGCTCCCCTCGAGCTCGGCACTATTCGCCGTTGCGATCTTCTGCTTCGCGCCGCTTTCGCCCATTCTGCAAGTGGCATATGCCGAATCAATGGCATTGTTCTTGCTCATACTGGCCCTCTACTGGCTGATGAAGCACCAATATTGGATGCTGCTGCCAGTGATCGCGGTGATGTCACTGACCCGGCCGAGTGGTCTCGCATTCGCGCTCGCGATGGGATTGCACGTCGTCTATCGCTGGTGGGTTCGTGACCGTGATGGTTTCCCTCGCGGCGAGGTTGTTGCCGCGATCTCGGCAACGATGTTCAGCCTGCTGATGGGGTTCGCGTGGTTGCTGATCGCGGCAGCGGTTACCGGATCCTTGACGGCTTATACCGACACTGAATTGGCGTGGCGTGCGCCCTATATCGGCCACGTCGAGCTTGTGCCGTTCACTGCGTGGTTTCAGGCGGCCGGATTCTGGCAACTGTGGTGGAATATTCCGCAGTGGGTGCTGTCTGGCGTGCTGGTCGTGGCCGTGCTGGGATTCTTTGGCTTCTTGTTCTCCAGGCCAGCCCGGCGTTTAGGCGTCGACCTGCGCTTGTGGATGCTGAGCTACTCGCTCTACATCTTGGCCGTGTTCTTTCCGCAATCGAGCACCTTCCGCCTGCTCATGCCGATGTTCCCTATCGCTGGAGTGTTCGCTCAGCCGAAGTCGCCGACGTACCGAATTCTTCTCTTACTCGCCTGTGTTGCCGGTCAGGTGGGGTGGGTCCACATTGCTTGGTGGGTGGACAACTACGACTGGTCACCACCATAAACTGACGAGTTCTCCATAGTTACTCCGCTGGGGTTTCAGTATCGGCGACTTTTACGGGATAATAGAAGCAAGTACCAATGAAAGGGGACTAGCTATGGCAGCCATGAAGCCGAGGACCGGTGACGGGCCGATGGAGGCTGTCAAAGAGGGTCGACTCATTATCGTTCGAGTACCTCTCGAAGGCGGCGGCCGTCTCGTTGTATCTGTCAACGATGACGAAGCAAAAGAACTGCACGACGCACTTGCGGGTGTTGTAGCTCCCGTTTAGTGGGCTCCACCCAGCGTTAGTGAACTCGCGGCTGATTCCGCAAGTCTTCACGCTGCATCACGATTCAACGAAAGCGCCAACCGCATCCCGGTTGGCGCTTTCGTCTGTGCCCTGATGGTCTAGTGGTGCATCGAACGAGGCGCTCTATTCCGATTCTTGCTTAGCAAGCCACGCTGCAAGATGCACCGCGGTTGCGCCCGTGCCCGTCGCGATGCTGTGGGGGGTTCCGACGGCGACCACTTGCCCGCCGGCGTCACCGCCGCTTGGCCCGAGATCGATAACCCAGTCGCTCGCTGTGATTGCTGCTTGATCGTGTTCCACGAGTACGACGGTATTGCCTGCGTCGACAAGCCGCTGCAACTGCTCGAGTAGCAACCGAACATCGGAGGGGTGCAGGCCAGATGTAGGTTCATCGAGCAGGAAGAGTGCGTGCCCGCGGTGGGCACGTTGCAGCTCGGTAGCCAACTTAATGCGTTGTGCCTCACCTCCGCTGAGCTCGGTGGCAGGCTGGCCGAGCCGAAGGTAGCCGAGCCCGACGTCGCGAAGCGTTTCCAGACTCCGTGAGGCCGACGGTACGTCAGCAAAGAACGTTGCTGCAGCGTCAACGGTCATCTTCAGTACTGCGGCAATCGACTCGCCTCGATAATTCACTTCGAGAGTCTCGGCGTTGTAGCGCGCTCCGTGACACGTGTGACAAGGAGCGTAGGTGCCGGGCAGGAATAGCAGCTCGACGGAGACAAACCCTTCACCTTGACAGGTCTCGCAGCGCCCACCAACGACGTTGAATGAGAAACGGCTGGCGCTGTACCCGCGGGCCTTCGACTCGTCTGTTGCAGCGAATAGTTTGCGGACGACATCGAACATTCCGGTATAGGTGGCGAGATTGGAGCGCGGAGTGCGTCCGATCGGTCGCTGGTCGACGAGCACGAGTCGATCGAACGATTCGACTCCCGCTGCGTCATCCACTTCCACGTGAAGCTCAGCCTCATCCGAATCATCCGGTGTCGTGCCGAGATGTTGGCGCACGACAGTGGCGAGTACCTGGGTGACGAGGGTCGACTTTCCGGATCCTGAAACCCCGGTTACCGCAGTCAGGACGCCGAGGGGAAAGTCGACTGAGACATCGCGAAGGTTGTGGAGGGATGCACCGCTCAGTCGTAGCCACGAATCTGGAGTTCGGATCTCGCGGGTGGCAGCCGCAGCGCTGGGGAAGAGGTACTGGCCCGTGATTGACTCCGTCACTGCTCTGAGCCCGTCAACGGGGCCAGAATAAACAAGCTGCCCACCGCCTTCACCCGCGCCGGGGCCGACGTCGACAACCCAATCAGCTCGACGGATGACATCAAGATCGTGTTCGACGACGAAGAGTGAATTGCCCGACGCTTTCAGCCGATCCAGAACATCGAGTAGTGGTTGCGCGTCGGCAGGATGCAGCCCCGCCGATGGCTCGTCGAGAACGTAGATGACGCCGAAGAGGCCCGAACGCAATTGAGTCGCGATGCGCAATCTTTGCGATTCGCCAGGCGAGAGCGTTGTGGAGTTTCGGCCCAGGCTCAGGTAGCCGAGGCCGAGATCAAGGAGCACTTCGACGCGTGCAATCACATCGGTTCCGATGCGTTGCGCAACCTCGTTGCTTTCCTGTGGGGCGGCCCCGCCGCTTGCGCTCGGCGTTTGCATTCCGAGCCGCAGTCGCACTGCGAGGTCCGCCAACGGCACTGCGTTCATTTCAGCAATAGTGAGATCAGCGAACGTAACCGAACGTGCGTCAGGCTGGAGCCCACTTCCTGCGCAGTCGGGGCAGGACATGCTCTGCACGAAGCGCAAGGCTCGGTCGCGCATCCGCTGGCTCTGTGATTGTGAGAGCACGTTCATGACGTGTTTGCGTGCGCTCCAGAACTTGCCGTAGTAGCCGAAATCAACACGATCGCGTTCTGGCTTCACCAGTACGGAGGGCTGCTCTTCTGTGTACAGCAGCCAGTCTCTGTCGGCGCGGCTCAACGACCGCCACGGCTCCTCGATATCAATGCCGAGGCCGGTAACAATGCTTCGCAAATTTGCACCTTGCCATGCTCCGGGCCATGCGGCAATCGCGCCCTCACGGATGCTCAGTGAGGTGTCGGGAACGAGTAGATCTTCGGTGACGTCGTGCACGATGCCGAGACCGTGGCAGCGCGGACAGGCCCCGGCGACGGTATTTGGCGAGAACGCTTCGGCCGAGAGATGTTCGACACCCGGAGGATAGGTGCCCGCTCGGGAGTACAACATGCGGAGCAGGTTCGACAGCGTCGTGATTGTGCCGACGCTTGATCGCGAACTCGGGGCCCCTCGGCGTTGCTGCAGGGCGACGGCGGGGGGCAACCCCGAAATCTCGCCGACGTCGGGAGCGCCTACTTGGTTGAGTAGCCGTCGTGCGTAGGGCGCAACTGATTCGAAATAGCGTCGCTGGGCTTCCGCATAAAGCGTGCCGAAGGCGAGCGAAGATTTCCCTGAACCAGACACACCAGTGAAAACGACGAGGGAATCTCGGGGGATGTCGACGTCGATGTTTTTGAGGTTGTGCTCACGAGCACCCCG
Source organism: Rhodoglobus aureus (assembly GCF_039527955.1). Lineage (NCBI taxonomy): Bacteria > Bacillati > Actinomycetota > Actinomycetes > Micrococcales > Microbacteriaceae > Rhodoglobus > Rhodoglobus aureus. The sequence continues at coordinate 42,200 of NZ_BAAAKW010000070.1, forward strand.
TACCTGAACCCAGCCATCCGAGTTGCGTAGTGTCATTCGTTTGACACTACGTTGCGACGCTGAGAGTCAGCTAGTCGCTGAGTTTGGTGAGCTGCAATAGCCCGTCGCCGACGGGAATCAGAGAACTGATCACTGCCTCGGATTGGGCGATCTCTGTGAGCAGCGAACGGAAGTGTGAGACTGTTGCGTCGCGCTGTGCCGGGTCGGCGACGCGGTCGCGCCAGAGGGCGTGAGCAACAGCAACCACGCCACCGGGACGCACGAGTCGCAGGCCGTGTTCGACATATTCGATCACTGACTGTGGGTCGGCATCGATGAACACCAGGTCGTAGCTTGACTCGTTCATGCGGGGCAAGACTTCGGCAGCTTTCCCGCCGATCTGGCGAACCCGGTTTGCGGGAATATTCGCTTCAGCGAATACAGCGCGGGCCACCTGCTGGTGATCGAGCTCAGAGTCAATGGTGGTGAGCAGTGCTGTTGGGCTTCCGGCGAGCATCCATAGCCCACTGATGCCAACGCCGGTGCCGACTTCGATGATGCTCTTGGCGCTGGTCGCCGCCGCCAGCAGAGCTAGTTGCGCTCCTACTGCCGGGGAGACGGCTTCGATGCCGAGTTCGCTAGAGTGCACACGTGCTGCCGCGATTTCTGGGCGTTCGACAACGAACTCCTCGGCGTACTTCCAGCTCAGCTGCTTGTCTGACACATTGCTCCTATCACTGCCTCAACTGTAGACGCAGCAGGCGTTGCCGCCGGTAAGCTAAACGGGTGTCCTTTGGTCTTAGTTTCGACAAGCTACTCATTATTGGGCTCATTGCTGTCTTTTTGCTTGGCCCAGAACGCTTGCCGTATTACGCGTCTCAGCTCGCTCGGCTCGTTCGATCCCTGCGCGATATGGCCAATGGGGCGAAAGACCGCATGCGTGACGAGATGGGTCCTGACTTCGACGACATCGACTGGAAGAAACTCGATCCTCGGCAGTATGACCCGCGCCGCATCATCCGCGATGCCCTGCTTGACGACGACGACGACACGCCTCCCGTAAAAGTACGCCCGCCACGTTCAACAGCCTATGCGGAGCGTCAGGCTGCCCTCGCCGAGGGCAAGAGCGAACTCGCTACTGGCGAGAAAGCGCCATTCGATAGCGAAGCAACCTAGCGCTGGCGCAAGAACTTGAGAACGCTCAGCAGGGTAATCATGATGCCTGCCATCGCAGCCCACTCGGCGCCAGTTCGCGGCAATTGAAGAATGCCATTCGACTGCGACACTGTGCGTGATTGCACGAACCGCAAGATCCCCTCTGGTCCATTGCGGCGGCCGAGTCCTGAGCTCTTCATGCCGCCCATGGGTGCGTCGACACTCGAAAAGCTGCCACGGTAGCCCTCATTGATGTTCACGCTGCCAGCATCCAGTCGGTCGGCGAGGCGGCGAGCGTGGGCAATGGATCCGCTGAAGATGGATGCGTTCAAACCGAAGTCGCTGTCGTTAGCCCGGTCGATTGCTTCAGCGTCACTCGCGACTGTCGCAATAGCGACGACTGGCCCAAAGGTTTCGTTCGCATAGCACTGCATGTCTTCAGTGACATTGCTGAGCACCGTTGGAGCGAAGAAGTATGGGCCGATCTCGGGTCTGGCATACCCGCCAGCATGCACGATCGCGCCCTTCGCTAGGGCATCGTCGACGTGCTGCTGCACCCGCTCAAGCTGGGCTGCTGAGGTGAGGGAACCGACATCGCCGGAGAAGTCGAGGGCTGCGGTCTGGTTGAGGTCAGTGACTCTGGTGGCGAACTCTCGCGTGAACTCTGTGGCAATTGACTCGTGCACGTAGATGCGTTCAATGGAGACACACAACTGGCCCATGGACGCGTAACAGGCGTAGACGGCGTCCGCGGCAGCCCGAGCGGGGTCGGCGTCGGCGAGCACGAGCAACGGGTTTTTGCCGCCAAGCTCGAGCGATGCACCGATGAGTCGGCCCGCGGCGCGTTCGCCAACTTTAGTGCCGGTGGGTGTTGAGCCTGTAAAACAGACGTAGTCGCAACTGTCGATTACGGCGTTGCCTACTTTGCTGCCGGGGCCTGTAACGATGGGCCAGACTTCGGCGGGGACTCCGGCGTCAATGTACGCCTCACGGGTCGCGAGCATTGAGAGGGCGCCTTGATTGTCTATCTTCTGGATCACTGCGCTTCCGGCAGCGAGCGCCGGAACAATATCCATGGTGCCGAGGGCGATCGGATAGTTCCACGGCGTGACGACCCCAATAAGTTGCTTAGGCGAGTAGCTGACACGGGTGCTCATGAGTAGGGGGATACCAGCGCGACGCCGTTTCGTGGACAGCACTCGTTGTGCCGAGAGAGCGTAGTAACGCGTGACCGTTGCGGCTTGAAATATCTCTTCAAAGGCCTGACCTCTGGTCTTGCCTGACTCGGTCTGTAGCAGGTCGAGTAGCTCTTCGCGGCGCTCCAGCAACAGATCGTGGGCGCGGAGCAGCACGCGGCGGCGGTGGGCGAAGCCGGCTGATTTCCACGCACGCTGGGCTTGACGAGCGGATGCTGCGGCATCCTGAACGTCGCTGATCGAGCTCAGTGGCAGCTCATGCAGGGGTTGCCCGGTGAATGGCGCAATGACGGTAGCGGTGTCGGAGGATGTGAGGCTCAGTTGGGCGACGAGTGCGTCACGGCGTCGAGCTCCAACGAGTGCGGCAAGAGTGTTTGGCGACATGCCCCAACACTAAGACGGGGAGCCACAATTTCGGCGGTGTGTAGCGATAGGCTCACAAAGATGACGACCGCAGCACCGCGAACTCTGACTCGACGCACAATTGCCACCTATGCCATCGGCTCTTTGGGCACGGGAGGCTTTGCTGCCCTGCCTGGCCTTGTGCTGGTGTATTACCTGACAGACACCCTCGGGATCGCCGCTCTCGCCGCGGGAATCTTGGTGACGATTGCCAAAGTCTGGGACGTGCTGATTGATCCGGTGATCGGTGCCAGAAGCGATCGCAGCCTTGCCCATCGCGGAACGCGTCGACCGGTGATGCTCTTGGGTGCGATCCTGCTGCCCATACTTTTCGTGCTGACGTTCGCGGTTCCAGCAGGCATTGGTCCTGTTGCCTCGGGCATCTGGGTTTTCTTGGCTTTTGTTGCCGCCGCGACCGCCTTCAGCATGTTTCAGGTGCCCTACATCGCGTTACCCGCCGAACTGACGAGCGGCTACGACCAGCGCACCAAGTTGCTGGCTACCCGCGTGGTGGTGCTGACCATCGCGATCCTGCTCTTCGGGGCTGGGGCGCCAGAGATTCGTGATGCCTTTGCGGATGAACGGCTCGGCTACCTCGTGATGGCGCTCTCCGCTGCAGCACTCATCGGCGTCTCGCTCATTATCTCCTCGTTTGTTGCCCCGACGGGCACGGTGGCTTCTGCGCCGACAGTGTCGATTGCCGCAACCTACCGGGCCGGAGTTGCCGCGCTCAAGCGCAGCCAACCCTTCCGGGCGCTGCTGCTGACTTTCCTGCTGCAAGGCTTGGCCACCGGAGTGATGCTCGCCGGTGCTCAGTACGTGGCCACCTGGGTGCTTGGTGCCGGAGTCGCGATTCTCTTTGTTTCCCTCATTGGCCCGGCTTTGATCTTCGCCCCGGTTTGGGCGGCAATTTCGCGCCGCATCGGTAAGGAGCGAGCGTTCGTGTGGGCTTCTGCTCTCTACGGCGTCGCAGCGTTGCTCATCGTGTTGCAACTGTGGTGGCCCGGCGCATGGATCTACGCTCCCGTCGCGCTCGCCGGAGCAGGCTACGCCGGAATGCAGGCTCTGCCGATGTCGATGCTGCCCGACGTGATCTCCCACGACTCGCGCCGTCACAAGATCGCTTCAGCCGGCACCTTCGGAGGAGTCTGGACTGCGGGCGAGACCACCGGCATGGCACTCGGAGCAACAGTGCTGACCATTGTGCTCGCGACATCCGGTTACGTCGAATCGGTGGCGAATCAGCTGGTGGCTCAACCCGATTCGGCGATCGCAGGCATAATCATCAGCTTCAGCATCGTGCCCGCCGTGATCATCGGTGTATCGCTGCTGACCTTTGCGCGCTACCCACTGCGCCGACACGACATCGAGCACGCGGACAGCGACTCTGTCCGCGCCAACCTCGCTGACAACTAACCCACTGACACTTTCTCGCTCACGTCTGACCCGCGACGAATGCTTAGGAGCATCATGAACTTCGACCACGAACCCGCCGACATCCTGAAACGACTAGGCGAGCTGCGTCGTGCGGATGCGCCAACTCACGGTGGGCGCGTGCTGTCCTATGTCTACGACTCGGGGTTGGCTGAGCTCGACGAACTGGCCGCCAGTGCCATTCGTGCCGTGCAACCCGTGAACGGCCTCGACCCGACAACGTTCACTTCGGTCGCTGTGATGGAGCGCGAAGTGATTGAGTTTGCGCGGAACCTGCTCGGCGGCGATGCGGATGTCGTCGGCACGGTAACCACGGGAGGTACCGAGAGCTGCCTGCTGGCCGTCAAGACCGCCCGCGATGTGTGGCGCGGTACTGGGTCTTCTGCGCGCGCTGGCACGCCGAGGTTGCTGGCTCCGGTAACGGTGCATGCGGCATTCCAGAAGGCCGCGCATTACTTTGGACTTGAGCTCGATCTGGTTCCGGTTGGACTCGACGGTGTCGTTGCTGCGAAGGATGTGATTGCCCGGTTTGGCGATGATGTTGCGATCGTTGTGGTGTCGGCGCCGAGCTACGCTCACGCGGCGATGGATCCGGTGGTGGAGGTCGCGGCGGCGGCGGCCGAACACGGCATCGCCTGCCACGTTGATGCGTGTATCGGAGGATGGGTGTTGCCCTTCTGGGAGGGCGTCGAGCCGTGGAACTTCACGGTCCCTGGCGTCACGAGCATTAGCGCCGACCTGCACAAGTTTGGTTATGCGCCCAAGGGAGCATCGGTGCTGCTCCAGCGCGACCGCGACCGCCAGCGCGCACAATACTTTGCCACCACCCGCTGGCCGGGCTACCCGATCGTGAACCCCACGATTCTGGGCTCGAAGTCGGCTGGTCCGTTGGCTGCGGCCTGGGCCATCATTCAGGCACTCGGCACGAGCGGTCTGGCCGAGCTCTCCGAGTCGTGCGCGCGCTCCACTCGTGCCCTGCGCGACGTCATCGACGGGATTGAGGGCCTCCGCGTTGTTGGCGACCCGGTGGGTCCGCTGTTGGCTGTGGCATCCGATGAAGTTGTCGCGGCTGACCGCAGGGTCGATGCACATCACTGGGCCGACCAGACGCGAGAGCATGGTTTCTTGCTGCAGCTGCAGCCTTCACTCGTGCAGAGTGACGGCACCATTCTGCCGGCGACAACTCATCTCACAATTACCCCCGTAACCGAGAGTGTGCTCGACGAATTGAGCACCGCCCTGCGATCCGCAGCTGACGAAGTTCGCGGAATCCCTGCGGTGTCTGCTGAAGTCGCGCTCGCAGCCCTGCCCGCCGAGGTGGGGGCGGCGTTGTCTGCTCCGGATGCTCGCCCGCTCAGCTCTGAGCAGGCAGCACAGGTGCTCGCCGCAATCGGTCTTGCCGGCGCTAGCGACGGCCTCCCGGAGCGTATGGCGCCCCTGCTCGCGTTGATTGGTGCGTTACCCGCACCGCTCACGGAGCGCTTGCTCACCGAACTGCTGGCACGCCTAGTGGAACCCACGAGTTAGTGCGGCGACACCGCGGGGGCTTTAGTTCTTTTGAGTGCCTTCGGCGGTGTGCTCGCGTTCGAAGCGCGTAGCTTCATCGACGAGAGCTTTCACGACCGCACGCACTGAGGGGCGCTCGGCTCGGTCGGGGCGAAGCAAGGCTGAGATGAGTCGCGAAGACGGCACGCCTTTGAGCGGCCGTGTGATGAGACCGTTTTCGCGATCTCGGGTGGTGAAGCGCGGCAAGATCGCGATCCCATGCCCGGCCGCAACAACAGCTTCGACAATGCTGTTGTCGGTGAGTCGCTGGGCGACCTTTGCTGGGGCACCGTTGGCGGCTTCGATGCGTCGCAGGATGCGGTCGAATGGTAAACCGGAGGGCACGCCGATCCAGGTTTCGTCAATCAGGTCTGCAGGGGTGAGCGCCGCTTTGCGACCGAGAGGATGATCTTCGGGGAGCGCGACATCCAACGACTCCCGCATGAGAGGAACAATGGCGAGCCCGCGTTCGGTCCAGGCCGGCAGAACGTGGGGGGAGTCGGAGACGACCACGTCGTAGTCGGCGGTGAGGTTGGCCACGTCTTCGAGCACCGAGTCTTGGTCGTTGCAGTACAGCTTGAGTCCCGCGAGACGATCTACCGAGTGCAGAAGCCCGGGCAGCAGCATCTCGCCACCGGTGGGAAAGATCGTCATCGTGACTTCACCGCGGGGAGACTCACGAAAGTCGTTCCAGAGCGCTTCAGCCTTCTCGATTGCTGTCGCCACATCGGCTGCTGTCTGGGCGAGAGCGCGGCCTGCGGAGGTGAGCACGATGCCCCGGCCAACACGTTCAGTGAGGGGGATGCCGGCCTCGCGTTCCAGAATTTTGAGTTGCTGTGAAACGGCGGATGGCGTGCGCATCGTTGCCTTCGCGACCGCGGTGATGCTGCCGCGGTCGGCTAGTTCGCGCAGCAGTTCCAGTCGACGTATCTCCATGTAGATAGCCTACATAGTTAGATAAGAAAGATCATCTTGTTCTAACAGGTTATTCGCGATGAAATATAGACATGAACATCGAACTCGTCATCATTGGGGCCTTGTCCGCATTCGGCATCATCGCAACCGTGCGTGCCGTAGCAACCGACGGATACCGTCGCATCCCCACCCGCCGCTACCACCAGATGCCGTAGCCACCGCCAGCCGGTACACGCAACACCACAGCAACTAGAGCTGTGGTGTTTTTGCGTTAACGGGCACCGCCGCTAATTTGTGCTGAGCCCCAGCTTGCGACCAGCGACGCTGCGCTTGTGCGACCGGAGAGTGGCAGCCAGAGTGTGGATGACCTGGGCCGCCGGATCCTCAGGAGCAGCGATCACTACGGGAACCCCAGAGTCGCCACCTTCGCGAAGGGCGATGCTCAGCGGGATCGAAGCCAACACTGTCACTGGCTCGTCTGGCGTGGAGAGCTTGGCTGCGGCATCCGCCCCACCGCCTGAACCGAACAGTTCGAGTACGCTGCCGTCGGGCTGGGGGAGCCCGGCCATGTTTTCGATGACGCCGATCACGCGCTGACCCGTTTGGCGGGCAACGAGTCCGCTTCGTTCGGCGACATCAGCAGCCGCTGATTGTGGGGTCGTGACGACCACAACGTCAGAATGGGGCAGCAACTGCCCGAGCGAGATCGCCACATCGCCGGTGCCGGGTGGAAGGTCGAGCAGCAGCACATCCAAGTCGCCGAAGAACACATCGGTCAAGAATTGCTGAATGGTGCGGTGCAGCATTGGGCCACGCCACGACACCGCAGTGTTCTCTTCGACAAACATGCCGATCGAAATCACCTTCACGTCGTACGCGACCGGCGGCAAAATCATCTCGCCTACCTGCGTGGGCTTTGCTCCCCGCAGGCCAAGCAGCCCAGGAATCGAGAAGCCAAATACGTCGGCATCAATCACACCGACCCGCAAGCCGCTCTGGGCAAGCGAGACCGCCAGGTTCGCCGTGAGCGTCGACTTGCCCACGCCACCCTTGCCGCTTGTCACTGCCACAATCTGGGTCAGCGAATCGGGCCCGAACTGCATCGTCTTGGGGCGCCCCTTACGCAGCTTCTCGGTGAGGGCATCGCGTTGAGCGCGCGACATGATCGACACGGTCACCGTCACCTCAGAGATGCCCGGCACACGGGCGGTAGCCTCGCGCACGTCGCGTTCGATCGAGGTCGCGGCTGGGCATCCGACAATCGTCAAAGTGAGACCCACGGATGCCGCACCAGCGTCATCGACCGAAACGCCAGAGATCATGTCGAGCTCCGTCACCGGGCGACGAATCTCGGGATCAATCACGGAGGCCAGCGACTGAAGCACCGCAGCCTCTAGCGGACTGGTGTTGGGTGAACCGTCGTCGAACTCAGCGGTCACGAAGACGCCGAGCTCTCATCGTCGGCCTCGGTATCTTTTTCGAGTTCTTCGAGCAGTGCGCGGAGTTCTGAACGAATGAAGTCTTTGCTGGCCAAATCGGTCATTGCCAAACGCAGCGCAACAACTTCGCGGGCGAGGTATTCGGTGTCGTTGAGGTTGCGCTCGGCACGCTGACGATCTTGCTCGATCTGAACACGGTCCCGGTCATCTTGACGGTTCTGGGCGAGCAGAATCATTGGTGCCGCGTACGACGCCTGCAGCGACAGGATCAGCGTCAGCAACGTGAAGTTGGTGGCGCGGGGGTCAAACTGGGCGCCAATTGGTGCGCTGGTGTTGTAAATCAACCACACGCCAACGAAGGCGGATAGCCCAACCAGAAACCACGGCGTGCCCATGCCGCGAGCGAAAGCTTCGGAGTACCGCCCCATGCGATCGCGACTTTGGAACATGCCAAAACCGCTGCGAAGACCCTTGGGAGTGTCAAGGCGCAGTTCGTTGCGCTGTGATCGAAGTGACCGTTTAGCTGGTGCCACGTGGTGCCCTCCCTGCGCGAATTGCTTTCTGCTGAACGATGGTTAGCGGTCTTGTAGAAGTGTCGTCGAAGCTGGCCGACTCGTCGGTGGTACTTCGCCAGTCATCGGGAAGCAGATGGTCAAGCACGTCGTCAATGGTCACCACCCCGAGCAGTCGATGGTTGTCATCAACCACGGGAACTGACACCAGGTCGTAGCTGGCGAGGATGCGCGAAACTTCTGCCGCTGTTGTCGACGAGCGTACCGGCTCAAGGGACTGGTCGATCAAAGCACCGAGTCGTTCATTGGGTGGGTAGCGCAGCATCCGCTGAAAATGAACCATGCCAAGCAAGCGACCGGTCGGTGGTTCGTAGGGCGGCAGTGTGACGCAGATTGCGGCTCCCAGTGCCGGGGCAAGTTCGTGTCGACGGATGAGGGCAAGGCCCTCAGCAACCGTGGCGTCAGCAGACACAATGATGGGCTCGGTGGTCATGAGCCCACCGGCAGTGTCGGAGTCGTAGGTCAGGAGAAAACGAACGTCTTCGGCTTCTTCGGGCTCCATGAGATCGAGGAGAGTCTCGCCACGCTCATCGGTGAGGTGGGCGATAAGGTCGGCCGCGTCATCCGGCTGCATCTGATCGAGAACGTCGGCAGCACGATTGTCATCGAGCTTGTTGAGCAGGTCAACTTGCTCTTTTTCGGGCATCTCTTCGAGCACGTCGGCGAGACGATCATCGGAGAGTTCTTCCGCGACTTCCATCATGCGCTGCTCAGGAAGTTCGAGCATGGCGTTAGCAAGGTCGGCAGGCAAGAGATCAGAGAAGCTCGCAACGAGCTGGGTAGCCGACTGTGCCTCACCCTTATGCGCGTTGTGTTTGATTTCATCCCACGCAGCAAAATCGGTGGCGCCCTTGGCAAAGAGCGGTGCGCCAGTGGCCTTGGGGCGACGCAGGAAGAGCTGGTTGATCTCCCACTCGCCAATGTCGACCTCTTCGATCGCGACGTCTTCGATTTGGGCTTCGCCAGAACCATCGCGCATACCGACGCGGCGGCCGAGCAGTTCTGCCATTACACGGATCTCGCCACCACGCAGCTCAAAGCGACGCAGATTGAGGAGGCCCGTGGTGATGATCTGCCCAGAGCCGATGCTTGTCACTCGGCCAATGGAGAGAAAAACGTGACGCTTGCCCGGAACTTCGGCAATCATTCCGACAACGCGCGGACTCGCATCAGAGCGCTCGACAACGAGCACATCGCGAACCTTGCCAACGCGGTCTCCATTGGGGTCGAAGACCGAGCAGCCCACCAATCGGGCGACGAATACTCTTGAGGTGCTCACAACTAAAACCATACCCTTGCATGGGACAATGAACCGATGAGTAACTTCAGTGGATTCTCCCGCCGTGCGCGGCAACAGTCGAGCGTGCCGCGCGGAGACGTTCTCGGCAGCTACAACAGCTATACCGACGCACAGAGCGTAATCAACCAGCTCGCCAAAGCAGAATTCGACGTTAAGGGCATCGCCATCGTCGGTCGCGACCTCACCACCGTCGAGGTAGTCACGACCCGCCTCAGCTACGGCCGTGGAGCACTCGCTGGCGCGACTACGGGAGCGTGGCTCGGTATGTTTTTCGGCCTGATCACCACGATCATCGCGCCGGTAACGCCGCAGCAGATTGGCATCTTCTTCGCCGCGATCCTTACCGGTGCGGGCATTGGAATGATCTTCGGAGTCGTCAACTACTCCATGATGCGCAAGCGTCGCGACTATGCGGCAACGTCACAACTCATCGCCGATCGCTACGAGATCATCATCTCGTCCGATCTCGCAGCCAAGGCGCACCGCGTTCTTGGCACTGCCCCTGCTGGGCTGCATGGTGTGCACGCGGCACCGCACGTGCCAAGCCCATCAGACGCGATCGACAGCAACGACTCCGACGAGACCGGCAAATAGCGGCTACTGCCGCGTAGCGTGAAGTCGTGGCCGGTGGTTAGGCGCGCGCCGAGCTTTCGCTGACGCGCGCCTTCAGAACTACGAGCGGGCGATCCACGCTTCGACGGCATCCGCGGTTCGCGGGATGTTGACCGACATGTTTTCGGCGCCATCTTCTGTCACGAGAATGTCGTCTTCGATGCGCACACCAATGCCGCGGTACTCCTCGGGAACGGTGAGGTCGTCAGGCTGGAAGTAGAGGCCGGGTTCGATCGTGAAGACCATGCCGGGCTCAAGCACACCATCGAGGTACATGTCGCGACGAGCTGCAGCGCAGTCGTGCACGTCAATGCCGAGGTGATGGCTGGTGCCGTGAACCATATAACGACGGTGGAACTGGTTGTCCGGAAGCATCGACTCTGCGGCAGAAACAGGCAGCAGGCCCCACTCGGCGGTCTTCTCAGCGATTACTCGCATTGCTTCGGCGTGGATGTCGCGGAACTTGATTCCGGGGCGCACGATCGCAAACGCAGCGTCTGCCGCTTCCAACACAGCGTCGTACACGCGACGCTGAATCTCGGTGAACGTTCCGCTGATGGGCAGCGTGCGAGTGATATCTGCGGTGTAGTAGCTGTCGAGCTCGATGCCAGCATCGATCAGGATCAGGTCGCCAGGCTTCACGGGGCCGTCGTTGCGGGTCCAGTGCAGTACACAGGCGTGCGGACCTGATGCGGCGATCGTGTCGTAGCCGACGGTGTTGCCTTCGGCGCGAGCGCGACGGTTGAAGGTGCCCTCCACGAGGCGCTCACCGCGAGCGTGCACAACAATGTTGGGCAGGTCGGCAACCACATCGTTGAAACCCTGCTGGGTGGCGTTGACCGCAGCGCGCATTTCTTCAACCTCGTAGGCATCCTTCACGAGACGCAGCTCGCTCAAATCGCGGCTGAGGTCGCTATCGCCGTCGTGCTCAAGGGCTTCAGAATCGGCGGTCAGGAGACGGCGACCATCAACCTGATCGGTCACGTCGCGGTCACCATCGCGCACGATGAGCGTTGTGGCATCGACGAGGTCGAGCACAGCCTCAAAGTCAGCAAGTGGCAGAGTCTCGAGGCCGAGATCGGTTGCTACGTTGCTGAGCGACGGGCGTGGGCCGGTCCAAAATTCTCCGACATCCGAGTTCGCATAAAACTCGGTGGTGTCGCGGCCAGCGGCCGGGCGAAAGTAGAGGGTGGCGGTGTGGCCAGCATCAGTCGGCTCCATCACGAGCACACTGCCGGGTACGACATCTGAGCCCCAACCGGTGAGGTGGGCGAAGGTGGAGTGAGCACGGAATGGGTAGTCAGTGTCGTTGGAACGAACTTTGGCGGCGCCGGCCGGAACAATCAGTCGCTTGCCCGGGTGGAGCTGCGAGAGTCGGGCGCGGCGGTCAGCAGCAAACGCTGCCTGATCGCGCGGAATTACATCGACTTCAACGCGCTCAGCCCATCCAGAAGAGATGTAGTCAGAGAATCCTGAAGACTGGGGAGTCGTTGAGCGGTTAGAGGTCGCGCGGGGGGTGGGTGCTGATGAATCTGCCATACATCTAGTGTCGCCCCTAGGGGGCTAAAAGGCACTATTGGGTTGGCGAGAGGGTGGCCAGGATCGGCCGGTGGTCGCTCCCATTGCCATCGTGAGACTCGATGACACGCATCCCAGAAGTCGACCAGTCGCTCGAGGACATCACGTGGTCGATCGGGGCCCCAAGTAATGCTGGCAGCTGTGTCGGCCAAGTGCCGATCGCAGCATTGTCGGTAACGGAGGCGGCATCGATGCAACTGCCGAGCGCAAAGTCTGCGCCGTCGGTGAGTGAGGCATAGTGATCGAGCGTTGAGTTGAAATCGCCGGCCAGAATGATGTTGCTTGAGCGGCACTGTTCGGCAAGCCACTCGAGGTCGTTGCGCCAATTAGTCATTTCGCCATTAATCGGCGAAACAGCATGCACCGCAATAAACGTGGGGCCTTCGCCATCTTGCGGCACCGCCACCAGGCTGGGCAGTGTCGATGTGGTGCGGGTAGAGAGGTCAACATCGTATTCGCCCAACGCTGCGCTGATCAGAATCGTCGTGGAACGCGACTTCGATACCTCGTCATAGGCGAGCGTATGAACCCACATGGGGCGATCGGCGTCGCCCATCAACTGGGCAATCTCAAAGCCCAACTCACGGGTAGTTTCGGGCAGCGTCACGACATCCGCATCATTCAGCAGTGCGAGTTCAGCGATAGTCGAGGCGCCCGGCGCATCGCCGAGCGTGTTCCACGAGAGCACCGTGACATCGCCCTCAGCTTTGGTCTCGAACCCAGGGTTGCCGAAACCGCGCGTTGCCAATACAACAAGGCTCAGCGCACTGAACGCGAGCGCGACAATGGCGAGGGATGCCGTGAAACGGTGCATGCGAACCGAAAGTAGAGAGATCAGCGTCAACCCCAGCACCGCAACAAATGCCACGGCGGCAGCAAGGCCGCGCAGCGAAACCACTTGGGCGACTCCCACCGCCTGTTCGAGAGAAAACAGCTGAGGCCAAGCCGCGACAATAAGGGCGGCGGCGATAGCGACAATAAAGGTCGCTGCAAGGATGCGTTGAAACATAGCGACCTGAGCTTAGAGCAATAGGCTTGCACAATGCGCAACACACCGATCGACCTGCACACTCACAGTGCGGTGTCTGACGGCACCGAAACTCCTACCCAGCTGGTTCGGTCTGCCAAGAGGGCGGGGCTCGGCACTGTCGCGCTCACCGACCATGACTCCACTGCGGGCTGGCAGGAGGCGATCTCGGCCGCCGCCAGTTCAGAGATCAACGTGATTCCTGGCATGGAACTGAGCACCAACTATGGCCCAGCGAGCGTGCATGTGCTCGCCTACCTTTTTGACCCCCTCAACCGCACCATCGTCACCGAGACGGCACGCATTCGGGATGGTCGACTGCGCCGGGCTGAACGCATTGTCGAGAAGATCGCTCTCGACTATGACATCAGTTGGGATGACGTACTCGCCGAATCGTCAAACGGAACAACCTTGGGTCGGCCGCACATTGCCGATGCACTCGTACGCAAAGGGCACGTCGCCAACCGCAGCGCGGCGTTTGAGAGCATCCTGCACTGGCAGGGTGGCTACTACGAGAAGTACTACGCCCCGAGCCCGCTCGAGGGAGTGAAGATGATCGTTGCCGCCGGCGGAGTGCCCGTGCTCGCGCATCCGGCAGCCCACGGAAAGTACCGCCAACTCACCGGTTCAGTGATCAAATCGCTGGCAGACGAAGGCCTTTTTGGACTTGAAGTCAACCATCGAGACAACTTGCCCGAGGGCCGCGAATTCTTGCTCGAACTGTGCGCCAAGTATGGGTTGGAAGCCACCGGGGCCAGCGACTATCACGGGATGGGTAAGCCAAATCGCCTCGGGGAAAACACCACCGATCCAGAGGTGCTCGACAAAATCATTGCGCGGGCAACCGGATCGAAACCATTCATCACTACCGCCACGACATAGACACTGCGCCGCCGCGACGTCAGCGCTCACCATTCACCCCGCCGAGTAGGAGACAGTATGACCAGTAACGCCGAGCAGTGGAACGCCCTCACCCCGGAACTGCTGCGGAGCCGTGGTAGCAACAAATGGACCGCGACCGAAGGTGAACTGCTGTGTGCCGGTGTTGCGGAAATGGACTTTGGCACAGCGCCGGCTGTTCTCCACGAATGGGCGTCGATCGCTGAGCGTCTCGAATTCGGGTACCCCAATGAGTCGGTTGCGCGAGAGATGAGCGCTGCGACAGCGAAATGGCACAACGAACAGTACGGCTGGGCGGTGGATGCCGCAGACATCTTCCCGCTGGCCGACGTGATCAAAGGGCTTGAGCTGGCTATCGTCGAATTCAGCAAGCCCGGGGCGCCCGTGATCGTGCCAACCCCGGCCTACATGCCGTTCTTGCTCGTCCCGAAGATCTTCGACCGCGAAGTCATCGAGTCACCCATGCTGCGCGGCGACGATGGCAGCTTTGCGCTCGACCTCGACGGCATCGCCAAGCACTTTGCTGCCGGTGCCAACCTGCTCGTGCTCGCTAACCCCGGAAACCCCACAGGCAAGGTTTACTCGCGCGACGAACTGTCTGCGCTCGCCGACGTTGCTGACGCCCACGGCGCCCGCGTCTTTAGCGACGAGATTCACTCCCCACTCACTCTGTTCGGCAATCGCCATGTACCGCTAGCGAGCGTCTCGGATGCCGGAGCACGTGTCTCGATCACCGCAACAAGCACGTCAAAGGCTTTCAACCTTCCCGGGCTCAAGTGTGCGCAGATCATCCTGAGCAATGACACCGATCGCTCTCTCTGGGAGACGATTGGCTGGATGGCGTCTCACGGGGCAAGCACCCCTGGTATGCGCCTGAACACTGCTGCCTACCTTGAGGGCGAGGCGTGGCTGGGTGACGTTCGCGAATACGTCGAGGGCAACATTGAGTACCTGCGGGCAGCGCTCGCGGAACAGCTTCCCGACGCACAGATGGCTCCGATGCAGGGCACCTATCTGGCATGGGTCGACTTGCGTGCGTATTCGGAGGAGCCAGAACTCGCGGAAATGTTGGCCGAGAAGGCGGGCATCCGAGTCAATGGTGGTGTCGGCTACGGTGCTGTTGGTGCTGGCCACATTCGTGTGAACTTGGCGACCTCGCGCCCCATCCTTGAGCGGATAGTTGCGCAGCTCGCTGCGGCAATGACCGCCTAGCAGACGCGCGCTGAGGCGGGCGTGCTGCTCCAGCCGTCTGTGCTGAGGCGCCGTTCGAGCGAGTCGAGGATGAGGTCGAGCCCGATCTCGAACTCGTTGGCGTAGCTGTAGCCGGGCAACATCGCGTGACCGACTGCGATCTCCGTCAAGTGGGGAAACTCGTCAGCGGTCATGTCGTGCACGATCGATTCGGCAACCTCCGTGAGCTCTTCGGGCGTGCTGAACGGCAGACTTACCTGCTGGAGAACGAATCCGTAGACGTAGCTGTCGAGTGCGGAGAACGCGTGGGCGGCACCGGCGATGGAGAATCCGCCGACCCGGAGTGCCCCGATCACTGCATCATGGTGACGGAGGGTGGCATGCCCGGGGTCGCGGCGAGAGTCCATGAGCCCGACTGCCCACGAGTGACGCACGAGCACCTCGCGGGCGGAGAGAGCGCGAGAGTGCATTGCGGTGCGCCATCCGTCAGCTTTATCTGGCAGGTCGATCTCGGCGAAAACGATGTCGACGAGGCCCGTGAGGATCGCGTCTTTGTTGGGCAGATGGTAATAGATTGACATTGCTTCGACACCGATGCGGTCGGCAAGCTTTCGCATCGTGAGGGCCTCGACCCCCTCAGCGTCTGCGAGGTCAAGGGCGGCCGCGAGAACAGATGCTCGGGAGACGGGCGGGCGCTTCTTCGTCGGCTTCGCTGCTGCTGGCTTCGCTGTCCCTCGATCGACCATGTGGGCTCGCTTTCTTTCGGTGCGCTACTTGACTATCTTACCGTGTAAGGTAATCTTACATCGTAAGGTAATTCTACGGCGAAGGAGCAGACAGTGACCGCACCACAGGCCACACCGGAACGCGACGACGTGAGCACGGCATCCACGCGCAAACGAGTCTGCATCGTGGGGATCTCAGGAAAACTCGGGCAATACATGGCCAGCCATGCGCTCGACCGCGGCTACGACGTCGTCGGAGTGTGTCGACCGAAGAGCGTCGCCAAGCTGGCAGAGTTCGGCGACAGCATCACGGTGATCCCGGGGGAGACCTCCGATCGCGCCGTCATCGAGCGTGCCGTTGCGGGCGCCGACGCGGTGCTCACCGTGCTCGTGCCTTGGGGTATGCGCAACTATGCTTCCCGCACCGCGCAGGCGGTCCTCGACTTTGCGCCAGCACAAGCACGACTGATCTTTTCGTGTGGCTGGCATGTGCGCGCGAGCGACGCCGACGTCTACTCACGACGCTTTTTGGCGACCGTAGCCATCGCATCGTGGCTCGCCAAGTTTGTGCGCGCAGTCGATATTGCCGACCAGATTCGCGCCGCCGACCGCGTCTTCGCCAGTAAGACCCGCTGGACTCTGGTGCGCGGCAGCGACCTCGAAGAAGGCGAGAGCGAAGGCCTCCCCGTCTGGGGCACCTACGTCGGCGACCCCATTCTCGCCAGCAACCTCACCCGCCGCACCGATTTCGCGCTCTTCATGGTCGAAGCCATCACGCACGACGCGCTCATTGGGCAAGCACCTGCGATCGTCGGATGCCGCAGCGGGTCCGCCCTCGCGCACGCGGCGTCACTTCACGCCTAGCCTTCGAAAACCGGCTAGCGCCCGACCGGACGTGGCCCACTGTGTCTGTACCCGTTCTTGCGCACGCACGACAATCAGCGGTCGTGGCACACTAAACGCATGAGCGTAGTCGAGAACTCAAAACTCACCATCGTAGGAGCTGGCAGTGTGGGCGCAAGCGCCGCGTATGCCGCCCTGATCAGGGGGTCGGCCCGCCAGATCGCGCTGTACGACATCGCTACAAAGAAAGTCGATGCCGAAGTGCTCGACCTAGCCCACGGCACACAGTTCACGGGGTCAAGTCAGATAATGGGCGGAAGTGATATTTCTGTCGTCAAGGGGTCGCACGTCGTCGTGATCACCGCTGGGGCAAAGCAGAACCCCGGCCAGACTCGCATTGAGCTTGCCGACGTCAACGCTCGCATTCTGGGGTCGATGATGCCGCAGCTCATGGAGGTCGCTCCCGACGCGATCTACGTCATCGTGACAAACCCCTGCGATGTGCTTACGGTGCTCGCCCAAGAGCAGTCTGGCCTCCCGCCCGAGCGTATTTTCGCTTCCGGTACAGTGCTCGACACTTCACGTCTGCGGTGGAAGCTCGCAGCACGCGCAGGCGTATCGCCATCCAGCGTCCACGCGTCGATCGTTGGAGAGCACGGCGACTCTGAATTCCCGCTATGGTCGCGGGCCACGATCGGTGGTGTTCCGGTTCTTGAATGGGAACGCGAAGGCCACCCGCGAATGACGCAAGCGGAGCTCGACGAAATCGCCATCGGCGTCCGCGACGCCGCCTACAAGGTGATCGAAGGCAAGGGCGCGACGAACTACGCCATCGGTTTGTCGACCGCCCATATCGTCGAGGCCATTTTCGGCGACAAACACTCCATCATGCCTGTCGCTCCCGTGCTCACCGACTTCCACGGACTCAGTGGCGTCGCGCTCTCGGTGCCATGCATCGTTAGTGCTTCGGGGGCAACCCCGATCAAGGAAACCGCGTTTAGCGAGAGGGAGATGCGCCTCCTCACCGAGTCGGCGACCACACTCCGTGGCGTCGCCGACTCGCTACGACCGAAGTCAGGCCAGAGGTAGGGCTCGACGAGTACGTTTCACTAGCTGACAGCGATTGGCTTAGCGATTCCTGACGCGTTCGACTGAGCATCCGCGAAGTTGCTGTCGACTAGTACGCGGCAATCCTCGATTGCGCTACGGAGCAGTACTCTCATGCGCTCGTTGGCGCTTGGCGAGCAGGCCTGGGCGATACCAAGCACCGCAGTGCGGATGATGGACTCGGTCATTCGCGTAACGGCTCGACCCCGACGTTCGACACCGTGCTCAGCGATGAACCTTCGCGCCCAATGTTCGGCATACGGAGCTTGAGCGAAAGCTGAAGCCACACCGACCGTCAGAGTTGAGTCAGCCAAGGGCTGAAATTTAGCCAGCTGTGACTGGATAGCAATGATGCCGACTGCGAGCGCTCGTTGACGTTCCTCGCTGGCAATTGGCAGCGCCATTGTCGCCGCTCGCAGCGCGATGCGAAGTTCCACTCGCGGATCGGCGCTGGTCACGCCGATAACCGAAGGTATGAGTTCGGCCAGCTCCGACCGGTCTCCGTCAGAAGTGCAGTCGTTGACCAAACGGGCCAAGAGGGCTAGCTGTAGTTCCCCGGGAGGTTGTGGATGCGGTCTGATGGTGTTTGGCCGCCGATGCCTGTGTGGGGTCTGTGGTGATTGTAGCTGTGGAGCCAGGCTGGGT
>NZ_BAAAKW010000071.1:0-73722 GCF_039527955.1 Rhodoglobus aureus
ACCGAAAAAGAGAACTGGGAGGCGATAACGTGAAATACAGAGGTCAAAAACGGCCCTCACGACTCGCCGGGCCTCCCAAAAACCCCTAAATCAGCAGCGTCCTAGCCCGGTGTCGCATGGGCCGGGTGCACGTCGAGCGACACTTCCGCGCACACGTAGTGCACTGTCAGCGGTTGCAACGAAGATAGAACAATGAGCGATGTGCTCGGCAAGTTCTCGCCCGCCACCCGAGAGTGGTTTGAGGGCGCGTTCGATGCTGCCACCCCGGCCCAGCTGGGCGCGTGGGATGCGGTGTCGTCAGGGGCACACGCGCTCGTTGTCGCGCCGACCGGTTCGGGCAAGACCCTTGCGGCGTTCTTGTGGGCGATTGACCAGCTGGCGTCGCTGCCGATCCCTGAGAATCCGAAGCACCGCACGCGCGTGCTCTACATCTCTCCGCTGAAGGCTCTCGGCGTCGATGTTGAGCGCAACCTTCGCGCGCCCCTCGTGGGCGTTACCCAGACCGCTCGGCGGCTGGGGCTCAGCCAGACTGACATCACCGTGGGGGTGCGCTCGGGTGACACCACCACGCAAGACCGCCGGCTGCTCGCTCGCACCCCTCCCGACATCCTGATCACGACGCCGGAGTCGCTGTATTTGATGTTGACGTCGGCAGCCCGTGAGACTCTCAAGAACGTCGACACCGTCATCATCGACGAAGTGCACGCGGTCGCCGCCACCAAGCGTGGTGCCCACCTTGCGCTGTCGTTGGAGCGGTTGGATGCCCTGCTCGCGAAACCCGTGCAGCGCATCGGACTCTCGGCGACCGTGCGCCCGATTGAAGAGGTTGCTCGCTTTCTTGGCGGGCGCTCGCCTGTGACGATCGTGCACCCTCCCTCGGCGAAGACGTTCGAGCTGAGCGTGGTTGTTCCGGTTCCCGATATGACGATTCCGGGGACTGTAGCGGCGGCTCGCGGGCAGGCAAGTGGGGGCTCTGGTGCTGGCTCTGGCGGCGACGCTGAGGCAACTCCCGAATCTGCCGCTTCGTTGTGGCCGCACGTAGAGGAGCGCATCGTCGACGCGATTCTCGAACACCGGTCGACCATCGTCTTTGCGAATTCCCGACGTCTTGCCGAACGGCTGACCGCCCGCCTCAATGAGATTTATGACGAGCGGATGAGCGACGGCAGCATCGACGGCGTCGACGGTGCCGAGGCGATGGCCCGCAGCCAAGCGAGCGCGGATGCCACGGCCTACGCCGCACCGCAACAATCGTGGAAGCCACCAGCGCAGATGATGGCGCAGGGCGGGTCCACGATGGGAGCCGCGCCCCTGCTGGCCCGCGCGCATCACGGTTCGGTCAGCAAAGACCAGCGCGCGATCATCGAAGATGATCTCAAGACTGGCGTGCTGCGCTGTGTTGTTGCGACGAGCTCGCTGGAGCTCGGTATCGACATGGGCGCGGTCGACCTCGTCATTCAGGTTGAGTCGCCACCGTCGGTTGCGAGTGGGCTTCAGCGGATTGGGCGAGCCGGACACCAGGTGGGGGAAATCTCCAAAGGGATGCTGTTCCCGAAGCATCGCACCGACCTCATCCATACCTCTGTTGCTGTTGAACGGATGCGCAGCGGGCAGATTGAGGCACTCGCTGTGCCAACAAACCCGCTCGATGTTCTGGCACAACAGACCGTGGCCGCCGTTGCTCTCGACGAGATCGACATCGAGGACTGGTTCGATACTGTGCGTCGCAGCGCGCCTTTCTCCAGCCTTCCACGCAGCGCGTTCGACGCCACCCTCGACCTGCTGAGCGGGCTCTACCCAGGCGACGAGTTCTCTGAGCTACGACCCCGCGTCGGGTGGGATCGGGTCGCCGGAACCCTCAGCGGCCGGCCCGGCTCCCAGCGTCTCGCCGTAACCTCGGGCGGCACCATCCCCGACCGCGGACTCTTCGGCGTCTTCATGATCGGCGGTGAAGCGGGAGCCCCCGGCCGTCGCGTCGGCGAACTCGACGAAGAGATGGTCTACGAATCCCGCGTCGGTGACATCTTCGCGCTCGGCACCACCAGTTGGCGCATTGAAGACATCACCCACGATCAAGTGCTGGTCTCCCCCGCCTTCGGCCAACCCGGCCGCGTACCATTCTGGAAGGGCGATGGCCTCGGCCGCCCGGCAGAACTGGGGGAAGCGATTGGTGCCTTCACCAAGGAAATCGCTACAGCATCCGTGGCGGTGGCGACGGCGCGAGCCCAATCGATCGGGCTCGACGAGCATGCGGTCGGCAACCTGCTTGCTCTCGTCACCGAGCAAAAGGCGGCGACCGGGCACGTGCCAAGTGACACGACGCTCGTCGTTGAGCGGTTTCGCGATGAGCTCGGTGACTGGCGCGTAGTACTACATTCCCCTTACGGCATGCCCGTTCACGCACCCTGGGCTTTGGCGATCACCGCCCGTATTCGCGAACAGTTGGGGGTGGATGGCGCTGCCATGGCCGGAGACGATGGCATCGTCGTGCGCATCCCTGACACCGATGCCGCCCCGCCCGGTGCCGACCTCTTTGTGTTCGACGCTGACGAGCTCGAGCAGATCGTCACTGAAGAAGTGGGCAGCTCGGCGCTGTTTGCGGCACGGTTCCGGGAGTGCGCCGCCCGCGCGCTGTTGCTTCCTCGGCGTGACCCCGGCAAGCGGTCGCCGCTGTGGCAACAACGCCAGCGTGCCTCCCAGTTGTTGGATGTTGCCCGCAAGTATCCGAGTTTTCCGATCGTGCTTGAGACTGTGCGCGAAGTGCTGCAAGACGTGTACGACCTGCCCGCGCTCACAGCGCTGACGAAGCGGATCGCGAGCCGCAGCATCCGCGTCATGGAGACCGAGACCGAGGTGCCGTCGCCGTTCGCGCGCAGTCTGCTCTTCGGCTACATGGCCGCTTTCGTATACGAGGGCGATTCACCGCTTGCCGAACGTCGGGCTGCAGCGCTTTCGCTCGACCCGGCGCTGCTCGCTGAGCTGTTGGGCCGGGCGGAGCTGCGCGAACTGCTCGACCCCGGTGTCATCGAGCAGACCGAGAATGAAGTGCAGCGGCTCGTGCCCGAACGCCATGCGCGGGATGCGGAGGGGCTCGTCGATCTGCTGCGCGTGCTTGGGCCGCAGTCCGTCATCGAAATCGAGGCGCGATCGCTGGTTACGGGCGCGGCACTCGCGACCGATCTCACCGGGTTGGCCAAAGCCAACCGTGTGCTCGAGGTGACTATCGCGGGCGAACGTCGCTGGGCCGTCATCGAGGATGCCGCCCGCCTGCGCGATGCCCTCGGGGTGCCGTTGCCCATCGGGGTGCCCGCCGCGTTTATCGAACCGGTCGACGATCCCGTCGGCGACCTCGTGAGTCGCTACGCCCGCACCCACGGACCTTTCACACTGGCGGATGCCGCCGCCCGCTTCGGTCTCGGAACAGCCGTCGTGCAGGACACCCTGCGTCGCCTCGCGGCCGATCGTCGCGTCGTGGATGGAGAGTTTCGCCCCGGCGCGAGCGGCACCGAGTGGTGCTCCGTGGATGTGCTGCGACGACTGCGGAGTCGCTCGCTCGCGGCACTCCGCCAAGAAGTCGAGCCCGTCTCGCACGCGACCCTTGGTCGGTTCCTGCCCGCGTGGCAACATGTGTCTGCTGCCGGTGACTCGCTGCGCGGGATCGACGGCCTAGCGCAAGTGATCGACCAACTTGCTGGTTACTCGGCGCCGGCATCCGCGTGGGAAGACTTCATTCTGAGCGCGCGCATTCGCGACTATTCGCCCGCCTGGCTTGATGAGCTCACGACCTCGGGCGAGGTGGTGTGGGCCGGGCACGGTGCACTGGCCGGCAACGACGGTTGGATCAGTCTGCATCCCGCGGCGACAGCGGCGCTGACCCTGCCCGAGCCTGACCGCGATGGGCTGAGCGAACTGCAGCAGAGCATTCTCGATTCGCTCGCGGGTGGTGGCGCATTCTTCTTCCGGCAGCTTTCGAACCAGGTCGGCAGTACCGACGACAAGGGCCTGCTTAAGGAACTGTGGGATTTGGTGTGGCGTTCGCTCATCACCAACGACAGCTTTTCCCCGCTTCGCTCACACCTCGGCGGCACCGTGCGAGCTACGCGGGCACCGCGACCGGCGCGCGCACGTGCCTACCGCGGACGCGTCTCGACCGTGGCTCAGGCTGGTCCTCCGAGCGCATCCGGACGCTGGGCTCTGCTCGAAACTGCCGAGGGCGACACGACCGTTCGCGCCAAGTCGACCGCCGAGTTGATGCTCGAACGGCACGCGGTCGTTACTCGCGGCGCTGTTGTGAGCGAGGGCATCCGTGGTGGCTTCGCCCTGACGTACCGGGTGCTGAGCGGCTTCGAAGAAACCGGCCGGGCACGCCGCGGCTACTTCATCGACGGGCTCGGTGCTGCACAGTTCGCGACCGGCGCGACCGTTGACCGCCTGCGTGGTTTCACCCGGGATCCGGATGCCGCCCCAGAACTTCGAGCGATCACTCTCGCCGCAACCGACCCCGCCAACCCGTATGGCGCAGCGCTTGGGTGGCCCGGGATTGGCGGCTCGGATGCTGGGGCAGAAGCTGGCGGGGCTGGTGCTGGTGCGTCCGATGCGGGTTCGGCAACGTGGGGCACTGCCACGGATGACTCCGCTGCGGCATCGTCTGCATCTGCCGGGGCTGCGACAGCCGCAAAGTCTGCCGCGGATGCTCCCAAGAAGCATCGCCCCGGCCGCAAAGCGGGCGCCATTGTGGTGCTCGTTGATGGCCACCTCGCCCTCTACTTGGAGCGCGGCGGCAAGTCCCTGCTGGCCTTCGATCTCGAACCTGCCGTGGTGGATGCCGCGACGCGTTCGCTCACGAGCACCCTGCGCGGGACCCTCCCCAAGTTGCGCATCGAGAAAGTGAATGGCGACTTCGCCGTCGGAACTCCCGTGGGCAAGGCTCTCGTGGAGGCCGGATTCGTGCCGACACCGCAGGGGTTGAGGCTTCGTGCCTGAGGGTGATTCCGTCTACAAGGCGGCCGCAAAACTGAGGGTAGCGCTCGAAGGACAGACGCTCACTCGCACCGACTTTCGCGTGCCCGCATTCGCGACCCTCGACCTCAGCGGCCAGACCGTCACGAGTGTCGTGCCGCGCGGCAAGCACCTGCTGATTCGGGTTGGCGCGGATCCCGGCGTCACGGCTTCGTTATCAGCAGCGGGCGAGCCCAGCCCTGGCCTCAC
The DNA here is from genome assembly GCF_039527955.1 of Rhodoglobus aureus. NCBI lineage: Bacteria > Bacillati > Actinomycetota > Actinomycetes > Micrococcales > Microbacteriaceae > Rhodoglobus > Rhodoglobus aureus. Next base: position 5,209 of record NZ_BAAAKW010000071.1, read on the forward strand.
TATCCACAGCCACCTCAAGATGGAGGGTGTCTGGCAGATTTATGGTGCCGGAGAGCGGTGGCGCAAGCCGTCTTACCTGGCACGCGGGGTGCTGAGCACGGCATCGAAAGTGGCGGTAGGTTTTGAACTCGGGCTGCTTGAGGTGGTGCCCACGGCATCCGAAGACAGCATTGTGGGGCACTTCGGGCCTGACCTTTTGGGGCCTGATTGGGATGCCGAACTAGCGTTGGCGAATCTGCTTTCGGACCCTGCACGCCCCGTCGCGCTCGCTCTGCTCGACCAGCGGAATCTGGCGGGCCTCGGCAATGTGTTTGCGAACGAGTTGAGCTTTCTGCGCGGCTTTCGCCCCCACACCCCCATCGGTGAGATCGCGGACCCGAAACGCCTCGTCGCGCTCGGCTACAAGGCGATCATGGTGAACAAGGATCGCCCGATCCGCAATCTGACGGGCTTGCCGCGAGGCAAGCCCCGCTATTGGGTGCACGGGCGGCGCGGGGAAGCGTGCCTGCGCTGCGGCACCCGCATCGAGTCGGATCAGCTCGGCACCGGCCCTACCGATACGCGCTACATGTGGTGGTGCCCGAGCTGCCAGAAGTGACGCGTCGCTCCCCAATCTGCCGGCTGCTGCAACGGCACGTTGATTCGACAGGTCCAGCTGCTTAACCTTCCACGAAGGAAACGACCGAATGGCAGCCGGGTCAAATGCATCTTTTGCCCTGCACTGTGTTGCACTTTTCGGCCTGGGGAATGTTGCGGGCAGATTGTCGGTGGTCTACGAATAGGATCGTAAAATGCGATCAGTTGAGTTATTTGGGGGTGCCGGTGGGCTGGCTCTTGGCGCTGGACTGGCGGGATTTGAGCCGTCAATCTTCGTAGAGTGGGATAAGTGGGCTTGCGACACTGTGCGCCAGAACGCAGATTCCGGTTTCGATCTAGTGAAGAACTGGAATGTGTATGAAGGGGACGTGCGGGCGGTCGATTGGCAATCGTTTGCAGGGGAAGTGGACCTGGTCACAGGCGGGCCGCCATGTCAGCCTTTTAGCATGGGAGGAAATTCCCGCGCAGCAGACGATTCTCGGGACATGTTTCCAGCGGCTGTCGAAGTTGTCCGCGCAATCCAGCCGCGAGCTTTCATCCTTGAGAATGTCCGAGGACTGACGCGGTCAGCTTTTGCTAACTACTACCAACTGATCCTTCTGCGCCTACAGTACCCGGAGCTAATTTCTCACCCGGGAGAGCTCTGGCTCGACCACCTAGCGAGGCTCCAGGCCGAAGCCACATCTTCAAACAACCACCTTCTCCAGTACAACGTGCTGCCGACTCTCGTAAACGCGGCGGACTATGGCGTGCCTCAACAGAGGCACCGAGTGTTCATCGTTGGTTTTCGCTCAGACGTCGACGCGCACTGGTCATTCCCCGCGCCAACTCATAGCCTCGATGCGCTGCTCCTGTCCCAGTGGTTTACCGGCGAATATTGGGATCGACACAAAATAGTAGAGAGTGCCAGGCCAGAGAAGCCAAAAGGAATTGAGACCCGGATAGAAAGGATTCGTCGCTCCGATTCAAGCGGAACAATGCAACCGTGGAGAACTGTTCGCGATGCTTTAGAGGGGCTCTCTGAACCAAAACTCGATGGATCCGGGCCGTTCCTAAACCACTTCCTTCAACTCGGCGCAAGGTCATATCCGGGGCACACCGGAAGCCCGCTCGACATGCCTGCTAAGACACTAAAGGCGGGAGCGCATGGAGTGCCGGGCGGTGAAAATATGATGCGAAATGTTGACGGCAGCGTGAGATATTTTTCGATTCGCGAGAGCGCACGGCTTCAAACATTTCCTGACACCTATGAGCTTCATGGCTCTTGGTCTGAAGCGATGCGGCAATTAGGCAATGCCGTTCCTGTAGATCTCGCGCGCATCACGGCATCCAGCGTCTCGAGCGCGCTCGAAGCATCAAAATCTATGCAAGCGCCGAGGCTTCGCCTCGCAAGTTGACCGTATTGCGGAGTCAAAGTTCCAACCCGCTAGGCTGCTCTTGTCCTACGGATCAAAGGAGAATCTGAGATGTTACTCGGATGGAGTCACGATTGAGCACTATATCGTCGGTCGCACAGATGCTCGAGAGACTGAAAGAAATCCAGGCCTCAGGCAATCGCTGGTATCGAGGACAGATTGATTCCGCATGGGGCCTCGAACCCTCCGTAAAACGACATCGAGGTTGGATTGACGGAGAGCGTGACATGCTCAAGCGATTTCGGCAATCGGCCTCTTACCGTTCGGCGAGACTCCCAATTGATGACTGGGAGTGGCTCTGTCTTGCCCAACACCATGGCGTTCCGACACGACTGCTTGACTGGTCTGAGAACCCTCTTCTAGCTTTATTCTTCGCTGTGGAACACGACCAGAACCAAGACAAGGCGGATTGCGCAGGCGAATTTTACTCGCTACAACCAAGCGAGCTCAACAGAGCACAGTTTGGCGCAGGCGTCGATCTCCTCCTCCTCGGCAGTGAAGGGACCCGAATTGACCGATACCTTCCTAGCGAGGAATTTACGCAGATGGGCGGCCCGATCGCCGTATTGGCGCCTCAATCCTTCGATCGACTCGTTGCTCAGAGCGGCGTGTTCACTATTTCCCATCCGCTCGATTCTGCAGATATGCAGGTGAGTTGTTCTGCCCAGTTGGAGTCGTGGACGATTCCAGTTGAATTCAAGCAGGGCATTCGGGAAGAGCTCGAGCTCCTCGGCATACATGCAGCATCGGTATACCCGGATTTGGAGCACATCGGCGCACGCATCAAGAACAGCTATGTCTAGCAGGGATGAAATAGTCATGACAGAACTCGAAATAAACAAACTCCGTAACAGCACGGTTTCGTACTTATATGCAATACGGGATGAAATCGACATGAGCCCGTCGTACCAGCGACAGGGTGCTGTGTGGTCCCTGAGCAAACAGCAGCTGCTAATCGACTCCCTTCTAAACGAGTTTGATATCCCGAAGCTATATTTCCATCTCTTTCCGACACCGCGCGTCGGTTCGAACGGGAAAAAGATGCGATATGCGTTGGTCGACGGCCGCCAGAGGCTAGAGGCGATATTTCGGTTCATGGAAAACAAGTTCGCGCTGGACAAAGATTTTGTTTACCTGGCTGACGAGAGCTTGAACATCGGCGGATTAACGTTCAAAGAAATTATGGAACTGCACCCAGGCATGTTGAGCCGGCTCCAGTCAACGACGCTAGATGTGGTGTCGATCAGAACGGACGACCTCGAACTCATAGAGGAGCTGTTTTCTCGCCTCAACGAAGCGGTTCCGCTAAACGCCGCAGAAAAACGCAACGCTTTTGGAGGGCCGTGCCCTCCAGCAGTGAGGACTCTGGTGATGAATGATTTTTTCACGAGCCGCCTGCCTTTCAGCAATCAGCGGTATCGCCATTTGGATCTTGCCGCGAAGTTCTTGTACTGGGAGGAATCCCTGAGCCAAAGACGCATCGTAGAACCCGTCCGAGATGCGAAGAAGTTTCGGCTAGATACATTTTTTAAGGAGATGAAGGAAGAACGCGACGGTGCGGCACAAGTCCTCGGCTTCACGGATAGCTGTTTACAACGCCAAACGAGCCTTGCAGAGATATTTATAGAGAATGACCCGCTTCTTGCAAGCACTGGCATGGTTTCTTTGTACTATTTGCTCCACCAAATGCGCACGAACAAAGGTCGCCCGTTCCCCTCAAGAAGTCATTTGCGCGAGTTCGACGAAGACCGGCGCGCGGACATTGATCCGAACGATACCGAGGTGACGCTCGGGGAATATGAGTTGTTAGAGTTCAACCGGCTTTCGCAAAGTCCCAACGACGGCAGTGCACTGACGTACAGACTTGGAGTCTTGGACGCGTATCTCCGAGCGCTCGAAAGCGGAACTAATCCGATTGTGGCCTTGGGGCAGTGGTCGCGAGAGAATCAAGGAAAAAATGCCAAATAGCGAACTCCCGAGGCAGATTATTTCATGCCAGGCGTAGCCGATTTTAAGCTGAGCATTACTAAAGCCTTAGGGGACCAACTCGCTGAAGCTTTCATAGCGCTAGATGCAATCCCGTTCACTAGAGCACATTTGACCGACGCAGTCGCTGACAGAGGTGGCGTTTACCAAATCTACTTGGACGGCTCATTGGTCTACATCGGGAAAGCCGATCGCCAACTACAGAAAAGGCTCCTCAACCACCTGACGAAATTTGAGGGTCGACTGAACATATCGTTAGAAGCATTGGCGTTTACGGCGATCTATGTTGATGAGGACATGTCTGCGGTCGCACCTGAGACACTCCTCATCAAAAAACATCGAGCCACGGGCGAAGCCATGTGGAATTTCAATGGATTCGGCAACAAAGATCCAGGACGAGAACGCGATACGTCCTCCATAACCGCAGATCACTTCGATCGCCTGTATCCAATAAATCTTCAATATGAGGTTCCGATGAGCCCAGGGCGGTTGCACTTAGACGATTACTTAGTCCAGTTGAAGCGTGCGTTGCCATTTAATTTTAGGTATCAAAGCACCGGTAAACCTGCATCTTCATCGAAAGCGTCCCCATTGCTGGTGGATGTCCCGGCCGGCCTAACCGCAACTCGAGCGTTCGAGATAGCCGCGTCCGCGCTTCCAGACTGGCAGCTCACAGCACTGCCTGGTTACGCAATTTTTTACAAGGAGACGCGTGAATACGCTCATGCCATACGCGTGTACTAACTATTGAACGTCATCACGGCGCCAATGCCTGGTGGTCTTAGGAGCGCTGCGGGTCTCTAGGAACTAGCATCCTAGGCACCTAAACGTTTGCTGTTACCCAGTGTTAGGCGCGCTCTACCATCTGTACATCTACCTCTCGGCGCTCGTTCTACGGCTGGCTGGAATTGCGATGTACAGGAGAGATTCGTGGAGGAGGGGTTCATCTAGAATCTCCAGGAGCAAAAGAAGGACACGAAAGTCAGCACCCCCTGCCACACTAGCCACGTGACAGATACCCGCACTGAGGCCCTGACCGTTCTTCGCACTCTTGTCGGCAATGAGACTGCCGATTTTCATGAGGGGCAGTTTGAGGCGATCGAGACGCTCGTCGATGGGCGCCGCCGTGCGCTCGTGGTGCAGCGCACCGGGTGGGGAAAGTCCGCCGTCTACTTCGTTTCCACGCTGCTGATGCGCCGCCGAGGTGCGGGCCCGACCGTGCTCGTGTCGCCACTGCTTGCGCTGATGCGTGACCAGATAGCCGCAGCATCCCGCGCCGGAGTTCGCGCCGTCGCCATCAACTCCACCAACCCGCACGAATGGGCTGAGGTTCAGCAGCAGCTCGCCAACGACGAAGTTGATGTGCTGCTCGTCTCCCCCGAACGCCTCAACAACCCCAGCTTTCGCGACAACCAACTGCCCGCACTGATCAACCGCATCGGGATGCTCGTCGTCGACGAAGCGCACTGCATCAGCGACTGGGGCCACGACTTTCGGCCCGACTACCGCCGCCTGCGCGAACTCATCACCACCATGCCCGCCGGAGTCCCCGTGCTGGCAACCACCGCCACAGCCAACTCCCGCGTCGTTGCCGATGTGGCGGCGCAACTTGAAGGCAGCGCGGAAGCTGGCGCCGCAGAACACGGCGACACGAACGGCGCAGGTAGCGACGCCGGCAACAGGAACAGCAACGGCGGCACCGAAGTCGTCACCATCCGCGGACCACTCGCCCGGGCATCCCTCCGCCTCGGAGTGCTGCGGATGCCCGACGCCCGCGCCCGCCTCGGCTGGCTGCTGAGCCACCTCGCCGAACTGCCCGGCAGCGGCATCATCTACACGCTCACCGTCTCCGCCGCCGAAGACACCGCGCGGCTGCTGCGCGACTCCGGGCTCGACGTGCGCGCCTACACCGGCAAAACCGACCCCCAAGAGCGCGAAGAATCCGAACAGGCGCTCAAAGACAACACCGTCAAAGCACTCGTCGCCACCAGCGCCCTCGGCATGGGCTTCGACAAACCCGACCTCGGCTTCGTCGTGCACCTGGGCGCACCATCCTCCCCCGTCGCCTACTACCAACAGGTCGGCCGCGCGGGGCGCGCGACAGACAACGCCGACGTACTACTTATGCCCGGACCCGAAGACGAAGAGATCTGGAAATACTTCGCCACCTCATCCATGCCCGACCAAGACCGCGCCGAACTCGTCATCGCCGAACTCACCGCCGCCGCAGCATCCGGAAACGGCACACTCTCCACCCCAGCGCTCGAAGCACGCGTCAACCTGCGCCGCACCCCACTCGAACTGCTCCTCAAAGTGCTCGACGTCGACGGTGCCGTCGCCCGTGTGCAAGGCGGCTGGGTCGCCACCGGACAGTCCTGGGTATACGACGCCGAACGCTACGCCGGAGTCACCGCCGCCCGCCGAGCCGAACAACAACACATGCTCGACTACGAACGCCTCCCCGAAGGCCCAGCCGGCTGCCGCATGGAGTTCCTCCAACGCGCCCTCGACGACGACACCGCCACCCCCTGCGGACGCTGCGACAACTGCGCCGGCACCTGGTTCCCCACCGACATAGCCGCGGATGCCACCACCCGCGCCACCGCAACCCTCGACCGTGTAGGCGTGCCCATCGAACCCCGCGCCCAATGGCCCACCGGCGCCGACCGCCTCGGACTTCCCGTGCGCGGCCGCATCGCCCCCGACGAACGCGCCACCGAAGGACGCGCCCTCGCCCGCCTCACCGACCTCGGCTGGGGCGGAACACTACGCACCCTCTTCGCCGCCGGCGCGACAGATGCACCCGCCTCCCCTGCACTCATCGCCGCCTGCGTCCGCGTGCTCGCCGACTGGAACTGGGATGACCGGCCCCAAGCCGTGGTCTCGATGCCGTCCCGCAGCCGCCCCCAACTCATCGCCTCCATCGCCGAAGGCCTCGCCGCCGCCGGCAAACTGCCCTACCTCGGCCAACTCTCGCTCACCGGCGCTGGCCCCACCGGCGAGCCCGGCGGCAACAGTGCCTACCGGCTCGCCAGCGTGTGGGGGCAATTCGAATGGGCCGGCGGAACCAGCGGAAGCGACCCGGCAGCGAGCGATGCCGCAGCGAGTGACCCCAAACGCAGCGCGCTCCCCAACGGCCCCGTGCTCCTCGTCGACGACCTCGTCGACTCCCGCTGGACCCTTGCCATCGCCGCGAAAGCACTCCGCGAAGCGGGGGTGGATGCCGTGCTCCCGTTCGCACTTGCCTTGCGCGGGTAGCTCTGACGTCGCGCGTCGTGCGACCAATCGACTCGACAACTACGTCATGAGCATCCATGCGCCATCATCAGGCAGCGTGCCCCTCGGACGGCAGGGCACGGTTGGGTTCTGTCCATCTGGACGCAGAAAGCATCCACCTGTACTTGAAAAGTATCTATTTGAACGTTACTATTCAAGCATGAACACGTCCGAGGCTCTTCGCGCACTGGCGGAGATATCCTCAGGCCAGTGGGGAATGGCCACAACGTCGCAGGCACGCTCGATACAAGTAAGTCGAGTACAGATCGCGCGGCTCGCAGAGAGCGGACATCTCGAACGCCTCGCCCATGGCGTCTACAGAGACGCCGGGAGTCCACCGCACGAATTCGACGACATCCGAGCTGCTTGGCTCAGCCTCGATCCAGATCGAATGGCTGACGACCGCATCCGGGACGGAGTAGACGGAATAGTCATGAGCGGAAATACGGCGGCGGCCCTGCACGGAATTGGAGATCTCCTCCCCACCCCCTACGTTTTCACTTCAGCAGCCCGTCGGCAGTCGCAGCGCCCCGACATCCGCTTCAAACGAAGACTCCTCGTAGCCGACCAGATCACTCTGGTAGCCGGAATCCCGACCACGGGAATTGAGCGAACGATCGCGGATCTAGTGCAGGACAAAGAAGACCTGAGCCTTGTCGGGGATCTCGTGGGTGACGCGCTCCGTTCCAGAACCGTTCAACTGGATTATCTTGCAGCTCTACTGGGCCCCCTCGCCTCACGAAATGGGTTTACCAAAGACGACGGACTCGCGCTGATGAGGAAACTTCTCGAGCTGGGTCACGTCGACGTTGCGACCCAAATCCAGCGGGTGCTTTCAAACCCCGCGTGGCGCTCAGCGACCTCCCCCGCCGATGCAGCAGAACGATCCGGAACACTCGCAAAACCGATCGAAGCGCTGCGCACCGCCCGATCCGACGACGACATACGATCCGTGCAAGCGCTCGTGAAAGATGTCAACTCGCTGCAGAGCCTCGCGACGCAGAGCCAGGAACCCAATGCAGACTGAAGACGCTCCGTATTCCAACGCACGCGCCGTTCAGGCAGCAATCAAAAGTGCCGCACAGCGCGACGAGAGAGCCAAGTCAGTCGGGGTCGGCGATCTGATCCGACAAGCGACATTTGACCGATTCCTGTGCAGAGTGTTTTCCGTTCAGCCGCCCAAGTTCGTGCTCAAGGGCGGCACAGGCATGCTCGCTCGGCTGCCGCCTGACCTTTGACGTCTACGTTGGCGTGACGAAGCAGAGCACCCTGTCAATAGACGTTGCAGCAGGCTACAAGCCCACAGGAGAGCTCGAAACGTTGAGTCCGGCCAATCGGTCGCCGCTTGCCCGTCTGCGCACTTTCGACTACGTGCTGTACCCGCTGGTGGACCAAGTGGCGGACAAACTATGCGCAACCCACTCGAGATACGGGGAGAGTAAATCTCCCTCGTCGCGCGTCAAGGACTTGATTGATCTCCTTACTATTTCGTTGACGGAATCGCTCGATGCTCAACGCCTGTGGATTGCAGTAGCAACTGAATCCAAACGTCGCGAACTCGACCAAATAGCGGCATTCGTCATCCCTCCGGACTGGTCGAGTCGATATCTGGTGCTCGCTCGACCTCTCGGGCTCTTGGAGAACTTTCCCAACGCGTCGGTCGCCGAGGAACGCGTCCAAGCCATGCTGAACCCGATATTGGGAGGATCTGTTAAGAGCGGCTGGTGGAATCCGGCCGCTGGGAGCTGGATCAAGTCAAAGTGAGCTCATCTTTGCAACCTGTCGTTGGCGTGCGGAGCGCAATCTGCGTGTCTAGTGCAGCCAACACGACGCCGAGGTCGTTATCGAACAAGTCGGAAAACACGTCGAGTGTCACCGCAGCTGACGCATCTCGTGCAGCGGGCGGCCCTACTGACCGATCATCTCGGCGGCCTCGTCGAGTAGCACTCCCAAAAACTCCTGCTGAGAGCCCAGCAAAAAGCTAGTCTGGTACCTAAAGCAACGATGCCGTTGCCGTGCGATCGGAGGTCGCCACCGTGTCAGATTTCTCCACCAAGCCCTACAGCTTCGCCCTCGGAGCACTCCTCTCAGTACTCGCGATACCCCTCGCCATTGCCGCCGCAGTGATCGTCGGCCAACTGGGATTGGGGATTGCGACCGTAGTCGGGGCGATTGGAATGTTTGCGGCATTTCAACTCTTCGCCCTCGGGTCACGCCACACGGTAACGCGCGCCCGCGACTTCCTGTTCGCCCTCATCGTCGGTGCCATCGCCACAGTTCTCGGAGCCCTCTCAGGGCTGCTCTCTGACGCGTACAGTGCCTTTGTTTCCAGCGGCGGCACCACCGGCATCATCGAGAGCATCTTCGCCGGACGAATCGAGCTGCCATTTCCCAGTCGCCCAGAAGAAGTAGTTGTCCCCCTCACCATCACCGCTGTCCTCGCCGTCCTTGCGGTCGTCATGAACGCAGCCAAGGCCCTTGCCGCACACCGCGACGCTATCGTCGCCAAAGCTAACGCCGTCGCAACATCAGCGACCAACCGCTTAGAGACTTCGCGAAACGCACTGTCGTCATCCGCCAGCACTTCAGCGAATGCCGCCAACCAATTCGCCAACCACGTAATGACCATCAATGCCTCGTCCCCGGGTATTCTGCTCAACGGCAAACCACTCAACGAAGAGCAGCCGAAAAAGCATCTCTGGTCGTCGTTGACTGAACTCCGTCACAAAGTAGTCAAAGCTTGGTCAGGTCTCCGAACTAGACAGTAGCCACCCACCCGGCGCGCAGTGCTCACTAGCGCAGTTGACTTTCGGCTCGTTCAGGCGTGTAATAGAGATACCCCTCGGGGGTATCTATGCTGAAGGAGAATCATGGTCGGCTACGACGACAACAAGGAGCAGCTGCTCAAGCGGTTGCGTCGCGCTGAAGGTCAGGTTCGCGGCATCCACCGCATGGTTGAAGAAGACACCTACTGCATCGATGTGCTCACTCAGGTGTCTGCAGCAACGAAAGCGCTCGAAACTGTTGCTCTTGCCCTGCTCGACGACCACCTCAACCATTGCGTTGCCGAAGCCAGCCGTGAAGGCGGCGCCGTCGCCGACGAAAAAATTCGCGAAGCGAGTGCCGCCATCGCGCGACTCGTACGTTCCTAAGGAGAAAATAATGACTCACACTGCCGACTACCTGGTCGAAGGCATGACCTGTGGCCACTGCGTAAGCAGCGTCACCGAAGAACTCACTGAAGTGGATGGCGTCACCGAGGTCTCTGTTGAACTCGCCTCGGGTCTCCCCTCCACCGTTTCGGTCACGTCCGAGACTCCCCTCGACGATGCGACTGTTGGCGCCGCAATCGAGGAGGCCGGCTACACGCTCGTAAAGAGCCTCTAATGACAGCCGAGCCCCTTGCATCGGGCAACGTCAACCTCACGGATGTCGAACTCGACATCACCGGGATGACCTGCTCGTCGTGCGCGAACCGCATCGAGCGCAAGCTCAACAAGCTCCCCGGCGTCGAAGCTACGGTGAACTACGCCACCGAGAAAGCCCGCGTTCGAGCACCCGAGGGTGCCGACATCGAGCAATTCTTAGAAGCAGTGAAGGCTGCCGGTTATAGCGCTGTCATCCCGACCCCGATCATCGAGTCGCCAGACTCTGACGCACCCGCTACCGGCGACGATCGGGCACAACTGCTGCTGCGCCGCCTGCTGATCTCGACTGCGCTGACCGTTCCTGTCGTTCTCATGTCGATGATCCCTGCGCTGCAGTTCACGAACTGGCAGTGGCTGACGCTCACCCTCGCGGCCCCCGTGGCAGTGTGGGGTGCGTGGCCGTTCCACCGTGCCGCCGCAATCAACGCCCGACACGGTGCCGCAACGATGGACACCCTCATTAGTTTGGGTGTGCTGGCGGCGTTCGGCTGGTCGCTCTATGCGCTCTTCTTCGGTGAAGCCGGCAAACCGGGCCTCACCATGACCATGACCTTCTTTGGAACGCCGCACGGTGGCTCGAGCGAAATCTACCTTGAGGTCGCCGCAGCGGTGACCGTGTTCATCCTCCTCGGCAAATACATTGAGGCCCGTGCCAGCCGCGAGTCTGGTGCTGCCCTGCGTGCCCTGCTCGAACTCGGCGCCAAGGATGCGATCGTGCTGCGCGGCAGCATCGAAGAGCGCATCGCGGTGTCATCGCTCATCGTCGGAGACCGCGTCGTGGTACGACCCGGCGAGAAAATCGCCAGCGACGGCCTCGTCATCGAAGGCAACTCGGCTGTCGACGAAAGCATGCTCACCGGCGAATCAGTCCCCGTCGAAGTCGGCCCAGACAGCCGCGTCACCGGCGCCACCCTCAACGTTGGTGGGCGACTCGTCGTCGAAATCACCCGCATCGGCAGCGACACCGAACTGGCACGCCTCGGTCGCCTCGTCGAAGATGCCCAAACGGGCAAAGCCGACATCCAGCGCCTCGCCGACCGCGTTTCGGCAATCTTTGTTCCCGTCGTGCTCGTGCTCGCCGTAGTTGCCTTCGTCGGGTGGATGATCGCCGGCGGGCCCATCGAGCTAGCCTTCACCTCTGCCGTCACCACGCTCGTCATCGCGTGCCCCTGTGCTCTCGGACTCGCAACGCCCACCGCCCTCCTCGTCGGAACCGGTCGCGGATCGCAGCTTGGCATCCTCATCAGCGGACCCCAAGTGCTCGAACAAACCCGCGCCGTCGACACCATCGTGCTCGACAAGACCGGAACCGTCACCACCGGCGAAATGCGCTTGAGCGCCATCGAGGTACTTGAGGGCGAGAACGACGAGCTCGTGCTGGCATGGGCCGCTGCCGTTGAGGCTGGCTCAGAGCATCCGGTCGGCCGCGCGGTTGTTGCCGCAGCAGCCCAGCGCGGTATCGAACTGCCCGCCATGAGCGATTTTGCCGCCCACGCCGGCAGCGGAGTGGAAGCCACTATTGACGAAACCGTCGTGCTTGTCGGCCGCGCCTCTTGGCTCACCACCGAACAGAACCAGACGGTGTCGGATGCCGCCCTCGCTCTAGTCGAGAAAGCTGAAGGCGCCGGATCCACCGCGATGGTTATCGCGTGGGACGGTCAGGCGCGAGGCGTTCTGGTCGTCGGCGACACCGTCAAGGCAACCAGCGCGGATGCGATAGCCGAGTTCATCCGACTCGGCCTGCGCCCCGTGCTCCTCACTGGCGACAACGCTGGGGCCGCGGCATCCGTAGCCTCCGTCGTCGGAATCACCGATGTGCACGCCGGCATCACACCGCAGGGAAAGCTCGACGTCATCCGCCAGCTGCAGGCCGACGGCCGCGTTGTTGCGATGGTCGGCGATGGCGTAAACGATTCTGCTGCTCTCGCCGCAGCCGACCTCGGTATCGCTATGGGCGGCGGAACGGATGCCGCAATCGCCGCCAGCGACATCACCGTTGTCAGCGGCGACCTGCTCGTCGTAGCCGACGCGGTTCGGCTAGCCAAGCGCACCCTCGGCATCATTCGGGGCAACCTGTTTTGGGCTTTCGCCTACAACGTGGCCGCGCTGCCCATCGCAATGCTTGGCCTACTGAACCCGCTCATCGCGGGTGCCGCAATGGCGTTCTCCTCCGTGTTCGTCGTGATGAACAGCCTGCGGCTTCGCCGGTTCAAGGGCAGTGCGCGCACGGCTGCCACTGCTCTAACTAACGTCGCTCCCGCTAGCGCTGCTCGCGCTCGCGCTCGCGAATAGCCATCGCATCAGCTTCGTCCGCTGCTTGACGCCTTGCGAGAATCAGGTTGCGTGCGGTGTCGCGCAGGGGCAGCTGCACGGTTTGCTCGGCGGGGACCCCGGCTAGCAACTGGCGAAGGCGCGTGACTTCGGCATCCACTTCAACGCCAGCAACGAGTGCCAGATTGCTGATGTAGAGCCAAATGAGGAGGGCGAGTGCGCCTCCAAGCCAGCCATACACGCGGTCGTAGTTCGCGATGGTAGAGACGTAGAAGCCGAACGCTGCGGTGGCAAGACCCCACGCGACAATCGCGAACACGGCACCGGTGCCGACCCACCGCATCCGTTCATGGCGAACGTTGGGGGTGTAGTAGTAGAGCACCGCAATGATCATGGTGAGGATGGCGGCGAGCACCGGCCAGCGGCCGTAGGACCAGATCGCGATCCAGGGCTCGCCGATGCGGAGCTCTTCGCCGATGGCAGTAGCCACGTTTTTGGTGGTGAGCAGGAGGGTCACGACGGCGGTGAAGGCGATGAGGAGGAAGGCGGAGAGGATGAGCATGAGTCCGCGGAACTTCACCAGGCGGCGGCCTTCTTGCACTTCGTACACACTGTTTGTTGCACGCCCGAAGGCGGTGGCATAGCTAGACATCGACCAGATGCTGAGGGCGATTCCGATCGCGAGAGCCAGCCCGGGGCTGTCGATGGAGAACAGTTGAGTCAGCGGTTCTGTGATCAGTTCAACGGTGCTGGGCCGCAAAATTTCTTCCGCGAGATCGAGCACGGTGTCGGCGGCTTGTTCCTTGCCCTGAGCGAGAGCGAATGCTGACACCACGGTCAGCGCAGCCGGCAGGATCGTGAGGGCGGCAAAGAATGCGAGAGTCGCTGCGGAATCGATGCCCCGGTGGAGCATAAAGCCATGCCACGCGCGCCGAATAGCGTAGCGCCATTCACGTCGCGGTTCGATGGGGTTGCTCACTTGCTCGGAGTCGGATGCTCGGCGAACCTGCGCTTCGCTCGAAACCACACCGTCAGCTGCCATACCAATATCGTAAGCCGGTGGTCCACACGAAAGTGACGATTAGAGCTCAGCCTGCACGCGCGCCTGCTACCGAAACGCGCCTTGCTCGGTGAGCGCGCGGCCGAGCACCAACGTATGGATCTCGTCGGTGCCTTCGTAGGTGCGCACTGACTCCAAGTTGTTCATGTGCCGCATCACCGAGAAGTCGCCCGTGATTCCGTCGCCCGCAAGAATGCTGCGTGCTGTCGACGCAATACGGATTGCTTCGCGAACGTTGTTGAGCTTGCCAACACTGATCTGTTCCGGGGTGAGTGCTTGTGCATCCTTCAGCTTCGCCAAGTGCAGCGAGAGAAGCATGCCTTTCTCGTACTCTACGAAGGAGTCGGCAAGTTTCAGTTGCGTGAGTTGCATCGCACCGATCGGCTTACCAAAGGCCAACCTCGTCTTCGAACGTTCGATGGCCACGTCGAGGCAATCTCGTGCCGCTCCCATCACACCCCAGACGATGCCGTACCGAGCGTCATTCAAGCAACGGAACGGGGCCGACAGCCCACGCGCCTCGGGCAGCACTGCCGAGGCGGGGAGGCGAAGGTTGTCGAAGAACAGATCACACTGGATGGATGCCCGCAGCGAGTGCTTGCTCTCAATATTCTCGGCGCGGAATCCGGGTGTGTCAGTCGGCACCACAAAGCCGCGCACACCGTCGTCGGTCTGGGCCCAAATGATGGCAACATCGGCAACGGAGCCGAGTCCGATCCAGCGCTTGGAACCGTTGAGCACCCAGTCGTCGCCTGATCGTGTGGCCCGCGTCAGCATCCCGGCGGGGTCGCTACCCCCTGTTGGCTCGGTGAGGCCGAAGCATCCGATCGAGGCTCCGGCCGCCAGTGACGGCAGCCACCGCTCCTTCTGCTCGTCTGAGCCGAAGTAGGCCAGCGCACTCATCGCCAACGAACCCTGCACCGAGACGAAGGTTCGCCACGCGGTGTCGGCAGCCTCAAGCTCATAGCAAACGAGGCCGTAGCTGGTCGCGTTGGCGCCGGCCGTTCCGTATCCGGTGAGGTGCATGCCGAGCATGCCCAGGGCGCCGAGCTCGGCCACGAATTCACGCCGGAAGAGGGCGTCTTCGAAGTCCTTCTCGATCGTCGGGCTCACCCGCTGCGAGGCAAAGGTTCGAGCCTTCGCCTGCCAGCCGCGCTCCTCTTCGGTGAGCAACGCGTCTAGGCCAAGCAGGGTCTCGGAAACTGAGTTCGAGGTCATTGTGTCCCTTCGGTGGGCAGCCAGTCGGCGCCCTGGTGTTGCCCAATGTCCGGCGGTACCAGGCGGTACTGCGCGGGAGTGCGCGACAAGGTGATCGGGTTGCTGATCTGCCTACTGGTGCGACCGGAGCCCGTCATTTCCGTTACTGATGCGAGGCCGAGACTGGTGGCGAATTCGATTGCCTGACCGACATCGTTGACCGGACCAGCGGGAATGCCTGAGGCCGTCATGGCCTCGACCCAGTGCGCGACCACGTCGGCGGTCAAGCGCTCATCCAGAATGGTTCGCAATTGGCCGCGGTTCGCCACCCGGTATTCATTGCGTGCAAAGCGCGGATCTGCGGCGAGTTCGGACAGACCGAGGATCTCGGCGAGTCTGGCGAACTGGCCGTCGTTTCCGACCGCGATCACGAAGGGGCCATCCTGGGCGGTGAACGTTTCGTAAGGGGAAATACTCGGGTGAGCGTTGCCCATCCGCTGGGGCGAGACCCCGGTATTTAGCGCCGCCGACGCTTGATTGACTAAAGAGGAGAGCAACGTCGAAAGCAGGTTCACCTCGACACGTTGACCAAGGCCCGTGCGGTCGCGCACCCGCAGCGCGGCCTGAATCCCGACCACCGCATTCTGCCCGGTGAGCACGTCGACCAACGCGACGCCCACCTTGGTGGGTTCAGCATCCGGGTCGCCGGTAACACTCATCAAACCGCCGACTGCCTGCACCAGCAGATCGTAACCAGGAAGGTGCGCGCCATCACCCGCGCCGAAGCCTGTCACCGAACAGTAGACGAGTGACGGATTCTCGGCTGTAAGTTCGTCGAAGCCCAACCCGAACCGCTCCATTGTTCCGGGGCGGAAGTTCTCGATCACCACGTCGGCGCCGAGGGCAAGCCGGCGTGCTTCAGCCGCGCCTTCCGGCTGCCGTAAATCACAGACGATCGACCGTTTGTTGCGGTTGACGCTCTCGAAGTATGTGCCGCGGCCCGAAGCATCGACCGGCGGTGTCCACGAGCGGGTGTCATCACCCGTCGGCGACTCGATCTTGATCACGTCAGCGCCGAGGTCGGCGAGCATCATTGACGCGTACGGTCCGGCCAGCACCCGGGAGAAATCGGCGACTCGAATGCCCGCTAGTGGAGCAGCGAGTTCTGGGTCGACTTTGTCGCTACCGCCAGAAGGGTGATTCTCTTGTGTCACCGCTTTCGCCGCTCTCTCATGTGTTGTGCGCGTGGGTCAAGTATTTTTTTGCCAGCGCTGGCATCACGAGCCAGAGCACAATTGCCAGACTAGCGGCGAGCACCCCCGCGGCGACCCCGGCTGGCCGCCCCGCGACGACGTCAAAGATAAGCATCGCGGTGCCAGCGAGTGTGAGCGAGACAACCACCAAGGTGACTTTAAGCAGCCGGTCGGATGCCGTCACGAGTTGCGGTTTTGCCTTGCGCGCAAAGAGTGCCCGGTGCAGGCTGACGGGCGTGAGCGCGAGGGCTGTGGCGAGCACTGCGGCGGCCACAAGAGCAAGGTAGATCGTGACCTGATACTGGTCGAGTTCGGTGAACCGGGTTTGAAATGCGAGGGTCAGCAAAAATCCGGTGAGAATCTGGGTGCCGGTCTGGATTACGCGCAGTTCTTGCAAAATTTCGGTCCAGTTGCGGTCACTGCGTTCCGTTGCCGTCTCGTCTCTCCCGTCGCGGTGGGAGGCCGTTGCCGACTCGTTTGTGCTCATCTCCATATCGTAAACAGATTCTCATCGATGTTGGGGTTTAGGTTTAGGCTCGTTGCATTGGCCGCCGCACGCCGCAACGACATGGGGTCGAGGAGGAACACCATGAGCTCGATTACTCCCTGTCTGTGGTTCGACAATGATGCCGAAGAGGCCGTAGCTTTTTATACCGCCGCGTTCCCCGGTGTCGTCGTGCACGACACCAACTACTACCCCACCGAGGGGCTGGCGGAGTTTCAGCAGAACCGCGCCGGCAAAGTATTGACGATCGACTTCGAGATTGTGGGCCAACGTTTAATGGCGCTGAATGCTGGCGACAATTTCACGTTCAACGAGTCCAGCTCATTCATGGTCAATTTCGACCCGTCTATTGATCCGGATGCCCGACACAAGCTTGATGCGCTGTGGGAGACGCTCATCGACGGCGGCACCGCACTGATACCTCTCGATGAATACGCTTTCAGCGCGCGCTATGGCTGGGTGCGGGATCGGTTTGGGCTGAACTGGCAACTCATCTTCACCGACCCAGTCGGCGAGCGGCGCCCGATGATCATCCCGGCGCTGATGTTTGGTGGACCGGTTCAGAATCGGGCTCGCGAGGCCGCCGAGTACTACGCGACCACGTTCGAAGATTCGCACCTAGCAACTGATACTCGCTACACGGAGCAGACAGGTCCTGCGATGCCAGGGTCGGTCATGTTTTCCGATTTCCGGCTGAGAGATCAGTGGTTTGTGGCGATGGATGCCGGCGGCGTTCAGAACGTCACCTTCACGGAGGCCGTCTCGTTCGTGGTGCCGTGTTCCGGCCAGTCGGAGATCGACCGTTTCTGGGCTGCGTTGTCTGCGGTTCCCGATGCCGAGCAGTGCGGCTGGTGCAAAGACAAGTTCTAGGGCGCGCCGGTGGCGGCTGGTCGCCGGCTAGATCCTCTCAACAGACTGCCGCAGAATCTTCCAACCTGCCGAACTCCACGCTGCTGGACGATATCGTATTCCGGTCTGTCACTTAGAGTGGCAGAATGCTGATCGATGCAGCGGTACTCGCCGGAGGTCGCTCCTCCCGACTGGGGTCCGCTGCCAAGGCATCGCTTCAGGTGAATGGTCACAGCCTTCTTGAGCATGCCGTAGCTGCAGCATCACGCGTGTCTCGCACGTGCGTCGTCGTGGGTCCCATCGACCCCGGTCTTCTCAGTGCAACAGTGCTGATCACTCGGGAAGATCCGCCATTCTCTGGCCCCGCTGCTGCTCTTGCGGCAGGCGTTCGTCAGCTCTCGGCCCGCCGCACGAGCAAGAGCACGAGCGACGCAATCCTGGTCCTCGCCTGTGACATGCCTGGGATCGCCGCCCAAATACCGCTACTTGCCACTGCCCTCGCCGCTGCACCAGCTGACGCGGATGGCGCGATCTCGGTCGACGTATTTGGCCAGCGGCAGCCTCTCGCCTGCCTGTACCGCACCAGCGCACTGGTTGATGCGATCTCGAGGTTTGCTGACTCCGACCTGATCGGGCTCTCGATGAGAGAGCTGATCGAGCCGCTTACTCTGATTCCTGTTGCAGCAGTGCTCGGAGCGACCGATGATGTTGATACGTGGGAGGATGCGGCCCGCCTTGGCGCGACCGATTCGGCTACAGAGATGAAAGAAGACGCAGAATGAACTCGGAAGAACACCAACGCCTCAGCGACTGGGCCGTGAACCTCAGCGGCGACTTAGAAATTGCCAGTGACGAGTTTCACGCCGCGATGAATATTGACGGAATTTTGGACTTGGCCGGGGTTGCCGCCCACACGATACTCAGACCAGCGGCCCCTGTCACGACGTTTCTGGTCGGCTATGCTGCCGGTTTGGCAGTGGCGGCCGGAACAGCTCCATCGGCGGCTATCCGAAATGCCGAGGCCACCTCGAGAGCCGCCCTCGCGGCCGAGGGCGACTCAAACCAGCCCCGGGCTACGCGGCGGCCAGGCACGGCAGAACAATGACAGCCGTGCTCAGCCGAGAACAATTGGTTCGTTACTCGCGTCAGCTCGCTAATCCCCATTTCGGTGAGACCGCGCAACATCGACTCTCACAGTCGAGAGTGCTCGTGGTGGGTGCTGGTGGGCTCGGGAGCGCCACAATTCCGGCACTGGCCGCGATGGGAATCGGCACGATTGGTGTAATCGACACTGACGTGGTGGAACTGTCGAACCTGCACCGCCAGCTCGCCCATGGCATCGCCGATATCGGACGCAGCAAACTTGACTCAATTGCCGAAACAGTGGCACGAATCGACCCCGAGATTGAAGTCCACCGTCACAGTGTTCATCTTGACTCGAGTAATGCGCTCGAATTGTTTAGAGGTTACGAACTGGTGCTCGACGGAAGCGACAACTTCGCCACTCGCTACCTGGTCAATGATGCGGCAGCAATCACGGGAATCCCTTTGGTCTGGGGAGCGATTCTCGGCTATGGAGGCCAAGCCGGGGTGGCGTGGGCAGGTCACGGCCCCACCTATCGCGACCTATTTCCCGTTCCCCCGGCCCCCGGCACCGTACTGTCGTGCGCTGAAGGAGGGGTTCTGCCGACAGTGTGTGCCACTATCGGCGCGATCATGTGCTCGGAGACGGTGAAAATTCTTACCGGTATTGGCGAACCTCTGATTGGCCGGGTGACAACTTACGACGCTCTCTCCGGACGATTCCGGGAAATCGAGTACGCAGCAAACGAAGAGGTGAACCCTATCACCGAGCTGGTCGACTATGAGGTCTTCTGCGGCGTGCAGAAAGACCCCAACACCACGCTAACCACGGGCGCCCCAAGCGACACGATTGACTCCGACGAGCTCGCGTCGCTCCTTCGCGCAGGCGAACCCCTTCAGGTGATTGATGTTCGGGAGCCGTTTGAACGCGCCATCGTCACAATCGAACCGTCCGAACTGTTCCCTCTGGGAGAGCTGGGACGCCACCTCGAAGCTATCCGCACAGACGTCCCTGTCGTGGTGTACTGCCACCACGGCGTGCGAAGCGAGCGTGCCTTGCGCCTGCTTCAGGGCGCCGGGTTCACCAATGTCCGCCATCTAGTGGGCGGCATCGACGAATACGCACACGTCATTGATCCGGCACAGGCGAGGTATTGAACGTGAACGCTAATGGGCTCGTAAGCCTCGCAATAATTACGGATGCTGTGATCGACGAGTCCGCGATCCGACGCGCTGTGGAGTCCCCCGCTTCCGGCGCGGTTGTTGTGTTCTCGGGTGTCGTGCGCAATCACGACGGCGGTGAAAGTGTGCGGTCACTCGAGTATCAAGCGCACCCCGAAGCACAGAACATTTTCGCAGAATGCTGCGCGTCAGTGGCGGCCGAGACTGGGCTCGCGGTCGCGGCGGTACACCGCGTTGGGCATCTCGAGATCGGTGACGTTGCGCTGTCTGCCGCCGTGTCAGCGGCGCATCGCCGTGAGGCTTTCGACGCGTGCGAACTGCTTGTCGAACGCATCAAGTTGACGGTGCCTATCTGGAAACGCCAGAAACGTGAAGACGGAACCACCGAGTGGGTAGGACTCTAAAAGAAACGGTCTAGCCGCCGGCGAAGGGTGGCAGTACGTCGACGCGCGAACCGACCGCCCCCGCTGGGTCGCGGCGCACAACACCGTCGATGAGGAAGGAGCCAGACTCTACGACGCGCTGCATCAGTTCGCCATAGCGGTCGACGAGCATGGCCTTCACGGTGCCCAGGGTGGCACCATCCTCGAGGTCAAAGTGTTCTTCGTCGCGGCCAGCAGCCTCGGCAGCCGCCGCGAAGTAGCGCACATGCAGGGTCATATCAGCCGCCAATGTAGGACATCTCGATCTTCTTGGCACCGTCAGTGGAGCGCTTCGTGTGGAGTGATCGCAACTCGGAATAGCGGTCGGTGCGTTCTCGCCAGATCTGCGCCATCGCAAAGGACAATTCTTCGTCCGAACATCCCTCGCGCATGAGGGCACGGAGATCATGTCCGGTGCCTGCAAACAGGCACGTGTAGAGCTTGCCGTCGACCGAGATTCGCGCACGCGAACAGGAGTGGCAGAACGACTGGGTGACGCTGGAGATTACGCCGATTTCTCCACCGCCATCGCGGTATCGCCAGCGTTTCGACGTCTCGCCAGCGTAGTTGGGCTCGATTTCTTCGAGCGGAAGTTCGGCGTTGATGCGGGCGATCACGTCTGCTGACGGCACGACCTCACCAAGTTGCCAGCCGTTGGTTGTTCCGACATCCATGTATTCAATGAATCTCAGGATGATTGGGGTGCCTTTGAAGTGGCGAGCCATCGAGACAATGTCTTGATCGTTTTGACCCTTCTTGACAACCATGTTCACTTTGATCGGACCGAGCCCCACCTCGTGCGCGACATCGAGGCCATGCAGAATTTTCTGCACCGGGAACTTGATGTCATTCATCGCTTGGAAGGTCGCGTCGTCGAGCGAGTCGAGAGAGACCGTCACCCGCTTCAGCCCAGCATCTTTCAAGTCCTGCGCAAGGTGTGCGAGTGCGGAACCGTTCGTCGTGAGAGCGAGGTCGAGTGCCTCACCCGAGGGCGTTTTCAGCTTGGCGAGCATCGCGATGAGGTCGGGGAGTCCTTTGCGAAGGAGCGGTTCGCCGCCGGTCAGCCGGATCTTTTCGACGCCGTGCGCGGCCGCGATTCTGGCAAGCCGGGTGATCTCTTCGAAGCTCAGTAGCTCTTCGCGCGGCATGAAAGCGTAGTCTCGCCCGAAGATCTCTTTCGGCATGCAGTAGACGCAACGGAAGTTGCAGCGGTCGGTGACAGAGAAACGGATGTCGTGCATCGGCCTGCCGAGGGTGTCCACAATTGGACGCGCGACCGCAGAGGAACTCATGGCTTCAGACTAGCTCTCTACCAACCGTGTACGGGACCTGGTTTCGGATTCCTCGTGATCTGTGGGCTGTAGTAATCCGCAAAAAAATGACGTTGAATAGAGCCATGGCCCCTCGCCGCCCCTCGGACTATCGCACGCTAGCGTCGCTGAGCAGAATCAACCTGCTTCACGAGCTACTGCAGCACGGCCCCCAGACTGTGACAGAACTGGTCGAGGCAACCGGGCTGCATCACAACACGGCGCGAGAACACCTTCACCGTCTGATCGATGCCGGCTTTGTCGAATCCGAACCGGTGCCGACATCAACTAAGGGCCGACCAAAACTTCGCTACCGCACAACGCAAGGCCCCGAGAGCCCTGCCCGGCAATCTCGACTCCGAGCCGCCGAAATACGAACTGCGTTGATCCGGAAATTTCTTCCCGTCGAAGACATCACCGCGGAGCGTTCGCCCGCAGCGCGTCAACTCGATTCCCTCGATGATCACATGGAGCAGTGTGGATTCACTGCCGAGATCGCGGTTGACTACCTGCACATGACGATGCATGATTGCCCATTCTCCGAACTCGCGAGGAACAACCCTCAGGTGTGCGAAGTGCACTTGGTGCTCCTGACCAACGCCGTTGACGATGCGGATGGGCCGCTTCGTGTGCGCGAATTGCATCCGTTCTCTGGACCCCGCACCTGCACTGTCGACATGGAACATCCACCGGCGGTTGAGCACTAAGTTTCGCGCCCCGCATTTTTCACGGTGATTTGACCTTGCCAGAAGTGGCAGATGCCGACAGTCTTCAGTTCAGGGTGCATCCACAATCGCGATGTTCCCCAGCGGGATCTGGAGCTGCTATGAACAATCGCAACGACGCCACACCCTCCACGACCGGAACGGATGGCCTGCTCTCCGATTCACTGCTGAAGCTGGGCAAATTCCTACGCCCCGGCGAAGTCTCCGAAGATCTTCGATCAGTGTTCCTCAAGGGTGGCAGGGATGCCGACTCCTTCTACCGTGATCGCTGGACCCACGACAAAGAGGTCCGCTCCACTCACGGTGTGAACTGCACCGGCTCCTGCTCGTGGAAGGTGTACGTCAAAGACGGCATCATCACGTGGGAAACTCAGCAGACCGATTACCCTCTTGTCGGCCCAGATTCGCCCGAGTACGAACCACGAGGTTGCCCGCGAGGCGCATCCTTCAGTTGGTACACCTACTCTCCAACGCGCATTAAGTACCCTTACGTGCGTGGCGTTCTCCTTGAAGCATTCCGTGCGGCGAAGGCCAAAACCGGAGACCCGGTGCTGGCCTGGGCCGAGGTAACCGGCAACCCAGAAACCGCGCGAGCCTACAAGCAAGCGCGCGGCAAGGGTGGGCTGGTTCGAGCGAGCTGGGATGAAGCATCCGAAATCGTCGCTGCAGCCCACGTGCACACCATCAAGACGTACGGCCCCGACCGCGTTGCCGGTTTCTCGCCGATCCCCGCAATGTCGATCGTCTCCCACGGTGTTGGGTCTCGCTTCGTGACCATGCTCGGCGGAACAATGCTGTCGTTCTACGACTGGTACGCCGACCTGCCCGTGGCATCTCCGCAGGTCTTCGGTGACCAGACCGATGTGCCAGAATCCGCCGACTGGTGGAACGCCTCGTACCTCATGATGTGGGGCTCCAACGTTCCCGTAACCCGCACCCCCGATGCGCATTTCATGGTGGAGGCCCGCTACCGAGGCCAGAAAGTCATCGTCGTCTCCCCTGACTACGCCGACAACACCAAGTTCGCCGACGAGTGGCTCGCACCGCACCCCGGCACCGACGGCGCGCTCGCGATCGCCATGGGTCACGTCATCCTCAAAGAGTTCATCGTCGACCGCAAGACGCCCATGTTCGTCGATTACATGAAGAAGTTCAGCGACTCCAGCTACCTCATCGAGTTGACCAAGTCGGGCGATTCTTGGCTGCCCGGCAAATTCCTCATGGCGGATGCCCTGCCCGGCAAGGCCGCAGAAGTTCCCAATGCGGCGTTCAAGCCGGTACTCCTCGACCAGAAAGGCACACCGGTTGTGCCGAACGGCTCAATCGGTCACCGCTTCTCCGAGAAAGATGAAGGGCTCTGGAACCTCGACCTCGGAGACGTGGATCCGCTACTTTCCATCCTCGACGCCCCCGACTATGACCAAGCCTCGGCCGTCATCGATCTTCCTCGATTCGATCTTGCCCCCACCGAGGGCGACGAACACGCAGGTGCTGCGGGCACCATGCGCCGCGGTGTTCCCATCCGTACCGTCGCGGGTCGTACGGTAACCACCGTGTTCGACCTTTTGCTCGCTCAATACGGTGTCGAGCGAGAAGGACTCCCCGGCGAATGGCCCACCGGTTACGACGACGCCTCCACTCCCGGAACCCCCGCGTGGCAAGAGGAAATCACGTCTGTTCCTGCGCAGGCCGCCGAACGTATCGGCCGTGAATTCGCCCAAAACGCCGAGGATTCCGACGGCCGCTCAATGATTCTCATGGGGGCCGGAACCAACCACTGGTTCCACTCCGACACCATCTACCGCGCCTTCCTCGCGCTGACCACAATGACCGGCTGCCAAGGCAAAAATGGTGGCGGATGGGCACACTACGTTGGGCAAGAGAAAGTGCGCCCACTCACCGGCTGGGCACAATACGCGTTCGGACTCGACTGGGTGCGTCCACCCCGGCAAATGATCGGCACCGCCTACTGGTACCTCGCTACCGACCAGTGGCGTTATGACGGCCTCCCGGCCGACACCCTTTCTAGCGCGCAAGCGACCGGGCTTTTCGCGGGCCAGACCACCGCAGACTGCCTCGTGGAATCAGCGAAGCGCGGCTGGATGCCGAGCTACCCCACCTTCAACCGAAACTCGCTCGACATCGTCGATCAAGCCGAGGAGGCCGGAGTCGAGCCTGCACAGTATGTTGTCGATCAGCTCACAAGCGGTGAGATGCGGTACGCGTGCGAAGACCCAGATTCGCCCGAGAACTTCCCCCGCGTGCTCAATGTGTGGCGGGCCAACATCATCGGCTCTTCGGGCAAGGGCAATGAGTACTTCCTCAAGCACCTGCTCGGCACCACTTCCGCAATTCGTGGTGAGGAGTCCGGCCCAGAGCGGCGCCCCCACTCGATCGATTGGCACGAAAAAGCGCCCGAGGGCAAGCTCGACCTGATGGTGACAAGCGACTTCCGCAACACCTCAACAACCCTCTTCAGCGACGTGGTGCTGCCTCCGGCCACCTGGTACGAGAAGCACGACCTGTCAACGACAGACATGCATCCGTTCATCCACACTTTCAATCCGGCGATCAGTCCGCCCTGGCAGACGAAGACCGACTTTGACATCTTCCACCTGCTCGCTCAAAAGATTTCAGAACTCTCCGTCGGTCACCTCGGGGTGCGCAAGGATCTCGTCGCCTCGCCACTGCTGCATGACACGCCGGATGCCATGTCGACCCCGCACGGTGTCGTGCTCGACAACCCCAAACTCATCCCCGGTGTGACAATGCCGAAACTCGCCGTCGTCGAACGCGACTACCCCGCCTTCGGGGCACGGATGGCAGCACTCGGACCGCTGACCGCAAAGATGGGAATGGTCACCAAGGGTGTGAAATTTGATCCCACCCCCGAAATCGACGATCTGGGCGTGCGCAACGGTCTGGTAGAAAACGGCCCGGCCAAGGGCCGACCAAAAATCGACACCGATGTGCGGGCAGCTGAAATGGTGCTCACTCTTTCGGGCACCACCAATGGGCGGCTGGGCACTCAAGGCTTCCGCCAGCTGGAGAAGCACACCGGCCAGAAGCTTGCTCATCTGGCCAGCAAGAACGAGGGCACCCGATTCACTTTCAAGGATGTCGCGGGCAGCCCGGTGCCGGTGCTCACTTCCCCCGAATGGTCGGGCAGTGAACACGGCGGGCGTCGTTACAGCGCCTTCGTCATCAACGTGGAACACCTCAAGCCCTGGCACACCCTCACCGGCCGGCAACACTTCTATCTCGACCATGACTGGATGCTTGAACTCGGCGAAGCGCTCCCCGTGTTCCGACCGCCGCTCGATATGCACCGGCTCTTCAATGACTCCATCGTCGGGTCAACCGCGCCGACCGGAGCACCCGGATCGGAGGGTCGCGCGGAGGTCGCAGTGCGCTACCTCACCCCCCACTCGAAGTGGTCGATCCACTCCGAGTATCAAGACAACCTCATGATGCTCACCCTTTCGAGAGGTGGCCCCACCATCTGGATGTCGCCGAAGGATGCCGACAAGATCGGCGTGCGCGATAACGAATGGATTGAGTCGTACAACCGCAACGGTGTTGTGGTGGCGCGGGCGATCGTCTCGCACCGGATGCCCGAGGGCACCGTGTTTATGTATCACGCCAAGGACCGCACCATCAACGTGCCGGTCGCCGAAACCTCCGGCCAGCGTGGTGGCACCAACAACTCGCTTACGCGAATACTCCTCAAGCCGACCCACCTCATTGGTGGCTACGCCCAACTGTCGTTTGCATTCAACTATCTCGGACCAACCGGGAACCAGCGCGATGAGGTCACCGTGATCCGTCGCCGCAGCCAAGAGGTGGAGTACTGATGCGCGTTATGGCCCAGATGTCGATGGTAATGAACCTCGATAAGTGCATCGGATGTCACACCTGCTCAGTGACGTGCAAGCAGGTGTGGACAAACCGCGACGGTATGGAATACGTGTGGTTCAACAACGTGGAGACGCGGCCCGGCATCGGCTACCCGCGCCAGTATGAAGATCAGGAGAAGTGGAACGGTGGCTGGGTTCGCAACAAGCGCGGCCGCCTGAAGCTGAAGGCCGGTGGTCGACTCAAAAGCCTCGCGAACATTTTTTCCAACAACAACCTGCCGACGATCGACGACTACTACGAGCCGTGGACGTACGACTACGACATGCTCACGAATGCGCCGCAGACAAAGAATGGCCCCGTCGCGCGCCCCAAGTCGCTGCTCACGGGCAAGAACATGGACATCAAGTGGTCTGGCAACTGGGACGACAACCTCGGCGGCTCGCAAGAAACGGCGCAGGATGACCCCATCCTCGCGCACATGAGCGAGCACGTAAAAATGGAGTTCGAGAGCACGTTCATGTTCTACCTGCCACGCATCTGTGAGCACTGCCTGAACCCGTCATGCGTCTCAGCTTGCCCTTCCGGAGCAATGTATAAGCGCGAAGAAGACGGCATCGTGCTCGTCGACCAAGACGACTGCCGCGGTTGGCGCATGTGTGTTTCTGCGTGCCCTTACAAGAAGGTGTACTTCAACCACAAGACAAACAAGGCCGAAAAGTGCACGCTGTGCTACCCGCTCATTGAGCAGGGTAAACCCACCATCTGCTCCGAAACCTGTGTCGGCCGGCTTCGCTACCTGGGGCTCATGCTCTACGACGCTGACCGCGTGCTGGAGGCGGCATCCATCGAAGACGAGCATGCACTGTTGGATGCTCAACGCTCCGTCATGCTGGACCCCTTCGACCCCGCTGTGATCGCGCAGGCGAAGATCGATGGCATTGCCGACGACTGGATCGACGCCGCTCAAAAAAGCCCCATCTACAAGCTCATCAGCGAGTACAAGGTGGCCTTGCCGTTGCACCCCGAGTACCGCACGATGCCGATGGTCTGGTACATCCCACCGCTGTCGCCCGTTGTTGATGTCGTCTCCAATAGCGGAAACGATGGCGAAGATGTTCGAAACCTGTTTGCTGCAATCGACAAACTTCGGATTCCCGTCGAGTACCTGGCGGGACTGTTTACCGCGGGCGATGTGGTGCCGGTCGAGTATTCACTCAAAAAACTCGCCGCGATGCGTTCCTATATGCGCGACATCAACCTCGGCAAAGAAGCGAACGAAAATATCGCCCATGCGGTTGGTATGTCGGGTGCCGACATGGAGGCGATGTACCGCCTGCTGGCGATCGCGAAATACGAAGACCGGTACGTCATCCCGCAAGCACACGTCGAGTCAGCGCGAGATCTCGATGACTTCGCGTGCTCTCTCGATACCGATGGCGGCCCGGGTATGGGTGGGCCAGGGTCCACCGCTGACCTTGCCGCAACGGCACGCATCCCCGGTACGCCGATTGATTCGACAGTCGAGAACTTCAACACACTCAAGAACCTCACCGACCCTAGTGAGCCATCGACCGCGGGCCGAATGAACCTCCTGAATTGGAACGGCAAAGGCGTCTCCAACGGGATGTTCCCCCCACCGGCCGAGACGGGGAACCCAGCATGACCGCCGTAACGACGGGCCGACGCATCCCCGGGTTGCGCCGCAAGAAGCCGCCAACGTCGCTAGAAAACTCCACCCTCACCGAGGGCCAACGCAGGACCGTGCACATGGCGGCGTCAATCCTGCTTGATTACCCGCAGCCAGAGCGCCGCGCACAATTCGATCTGGTTGCCGCAGCGGTTGCCTCCCTCCCCGCCAAAATTGCGGATGAGTTTGGCGCGTTTCTGACAAAAGTGTCCACCCTGAGTCAGCAGCAGCTGGAAGCGCACTTCACGTCGACCTTCGATCAGAAACGCAAGTGCTGCCCCTACCTCACCTACTACTCCACCGGCGATACTCGCCGTCGCGGGATGGCGCTGGTGGGGTTTATTGAGGCGTATCGCGCTGCCGGATGGGAGGTAGAGGAGGGTGAGCTTCCGGACTATCTGCCCATGGTGCTGGAATTCTCTGCCCGCAGCGACTCCCCCATTGCCGGCCAACTTCTCGCGTCATACCGTGAAGGGATTGAGGTTTTGCGCACCGCGCTGGAGTCATTCGACAGCCCGTACTCGCATGTGGTTGCGGCAGTGTGTCGCTCGTTCCCCACGATCGACGATGAAACTCGCGAGCGCTATTTGCGTCTCGTGAACGAGGGCCCACCAACCGAAATGGTCGGAGTAAGTACATTCCTCGGTGCACTTGAGCCGTACACCCCTGCGGGTGCCAGCAGCGAAGGAGTGAGGGTATGACTGCCGTGGATGTGTTGGTCTGGGTGGCGTTTCCCTACATTGCAGGAGCGAGTTTCGTCGTTGGACATATCC
Organism: Rhodoglobus aureus; assembly: GCF_039527955.1. Classification (NCBI taxonomy): domain Bacteria; kingdom Bacillati; phylum Actinomycetota; class Actinomycetes; order Micrococcales; family Microbacteriaceae; genus Rhodoglobus; species Rhodoglobus aureus. The sequence continues at coordinate 34,086 of NZ_BAAAKW010000071.1, forward strand.
TGCGCTACCGTTACGACAAATTTGGTTGGACTTCGCGGTCGAGCCAAACCTACGAAAGTAGGTGGCTGCGCTGGGGTTCGCCGATGTTTCACTACGGCATTCTCGGCGTTCTCGCGGGTCACGTCGTCGGGCTCCTGATCCCTCGGGAGTGGCTGTATTTCATTGGGATAGACGAGCACACCTATCACCTCGGCGCTACCTGGGTGGGGACTGCCGTCGCCCTCATCACGATCGCCGGAATCGTGATCCTACTAATCCGCCGCAGACTGGTGCAACGGGTTGCACGTGTCACGACACGCATGGATATTGTCATGTTTCTCTTCTTGGGTGCCTCGCTGTTGCTCGGAACAATTGCGGTGATCCAGTTCCAAGTGTTGGGAGCGGGCTACGAGTATCGCGGAACCATCTCACCGTGGGTTCGCAGTCTCATCCTGTTGCAGCCTGATGCCTCGCTCATGGTGGGCGTTCCGCTCATCTTCCAACTGCACATCTTGGTATCTACTGGGCTTTTCCTGATCTGGCCGTATACGCGACTCGTGCATGCGCTATCAGTACCGGTGGGCTACCTGTTTCGCCCGTACGTTGTGTACCGCTCGCGCGATCAGCACCGCGGGGCACGCACCGGTAGACGCGGGTGGGCCGCGAGCACAGCGGTGACCTCGCGATCGTCGCGCAACAAAAGTGAGACGATTGAGAGGTGACAGGCGAACCGCTTCCCGGTGTTCCTTCGCTAGGCGCGTCAGTGTCGCCTCTCGACTATGAGCCCATCCCGACCGGCAAAATTGGTGCGTGGCTGGCAACCCTCGATCCGGGATATTTTGCCCTCGTCATGGCAACCGGAATTGTCTCGATCGGCTGCCGGCTGCTCGGGCACAGTCTGATAGCCGAAATCCTTCTCTACGCCACCGTCGCTGGCTGGCTTATTTTGTCTGCTGCCTACGTCACACGGATCGTCCGTTTTCCGCGCCACTTTTTAGCCTCACTCCGAGCACCGAGCAGCGCGGTGGCCTACTTCACCGTGGTGGCCGGAACCAATGTGCTCGCCACAGCGCTCCTGGCCCACAAAACGTGGCTTCTCTCCGCCGTGCTCGGCATTATTGCCTTTGTTCTGTGGCTCGTGCTCACCTATGGACTGTTCAGTTCCGTGGTTCTCGCCGGCAATCGTCCGGCGCTGCGAGAAATCACCGGGGTGTGGCTTGTGTGGGTGGTGGGCACGCAGTCCATCGCCGTATTGGCTACCGCCTTGGCTCCACAACTTCCGTGGCTCGACGGTGGGGACATGCTTGCGTCGGCGGCGGTGCTGTTTTGGGGGGTCGGGGTGGTGCTCTACCTGATCCTGGTCGTCATCATTTTTCTCCGCCTATTTCTTATCGAAACTACCGCCGCTGAGTTGGGCCCCGCCTACTGGATTCTGATGGGGGCTACCGCGATTAGTGTGCGGGCCGCAGCCGGCATCCTCGATCTCGACACCAGCAATCCCAACCCACTCCTAACGCAGGTGCATCCGTTTGTCGCAGGCTTTGCCGTGGTGTTGTGGGCATTCGGCAGCTGGTTCATTCCCATGCTCGTCATCTTTGGGCTGTGGCGCTACTTCGTGCGCCACTACTCGTGGCGGTACGAGGCCAAGCTGTGGAGCGTCGTGTTCCCCCTCGGCATGTATGCGGTTGCGTCGGTAACCCTCGGCCGCGCCATCGGGTTCGACTTCTTTCAGCAACTGGCGGCCGTCTGGGTGTGGATTGGTGTCGCCGCGTGGGCCGTCGTGACGCTGCTCATGATCGCAGCCTTCACCCGAGCCGTGGCCGCACGCCCGCTCGAGGCGAACCACAAAGCTGAATAAAGCCCTACTTAGCGCCGAGCGCCTCCACCTGATCTCCCACGTGAATTCGACCCGGACCAAGCGGGGTGAGACGGATGCCGAACCACGTTTTGTTGTCCCGCCTGCGATGCACCGCCAAAGTTCGAATCGGCTCCTTGCCGCGCACCAGGGTGGAGGGCTCAATCGTGGTCATCACACAGCGGTCGCAGATCATCGTGACCCGAAAGCACACAGTGCCAATCGTGACGCCCGACCAGCTCTCTTCGACAAAAGGTTCAGCGCCATCAATGACGACATTGGGGCGAAACCGTACGACATCCAACGCTTCCGTCTGCTGCTCTGTCCAGTCATCGAGTTGGCGCAGTGACGACACCGCGACCAGAAGTAACGGTGCCGCATCTGCGAGGGAGACAACATCGCCCGCCTCCCCACCATCCTCGCTGGCAATGGATCGCACCGTGGGATCGGGCTGCCACACCAGTCGCACCGCCAGCCCCAGGCGTTCGCTCAGCCAGCGACTGACATCATCACGCGCGGCAACCGCCGTGCCCTGGCCACCGTGATTCACCGCGATTGTCTCTCCGCCCTCGCGCATGTCGACTGTGATCACTCCCTCGTCGCGGTCGGAGACCTGCAGCACCGTCTCCCCAAGGGTGCGAGCGGTGAGACCCAGCAGCTGATTGTGCTCGCGGGCCGTAATTTTGTCGCCCGCGCTGTCGACGAGCCCCCAGCGGCGATCGTGCTCCAACCCCCACGGATTCACCTGCGCGGCGTCGACATCGCTGCCGGCAAAAGATTTCACTGGGTACACTCTGAGCCGTGTCACGCGCATGCGCGAACTCTACCAAACACGCCTCACGGCAGATCCTTGCCGGGCCCTTTCGGCACTGCCGGCACTTTCGGCACTTCCGGCACTTTCGGCACTTCCGGGACTGCAGGGCGGCGGGGATAGACCGTGACAGCGGCGGGATCGATGGATGCCGTGACGGCATCACCTGCAGACAGTCGCTGAGCCAGAAGTTCTGTGGGTGGAGCCTCTGCAGCGACCGTGTCATCGCAGAAAGTCAGCCGGATCCCGTTGGCTCCGGGCTCAAGCAGTTCGAGCGTTGCGCGCCACGAATTGGGCATCGCAGGCGCGGGCATGCTGGCCTCCCGGCTCACCGTTACTGCAGACGGCGGGAACACGACAGAAACCTCTGTGCCGACCGGGGGGAGTTGGTTTTCGGACGAAAATCGGCGGCCGTCTGGTGTGCGCACCAGTTCTGGCGTTTCAACGATTCCCTCGATCAGGTTGAGGCCGACGAGGGTGGCGGCGAACAGGTTTGCCGGTTGGCCCAGTACCCGGGCGACAACACCGATGTCGATGATTCGACCCCGATCAAGAATTGCAACACGGTCTGCGAGCACGAGTGCGTCGACAACGTTGTGCGTGACGACGATGGTGGCGGGCGCAACTGAGCTACGACCGGTGCCGCGCCCCGCAGCGGTGGCGTGGCGGGCCGCATGGCGGTCGGCGAGGCGCTCGCGTAACAGCGTGCGCACCAGCGACGCGTTCTGCACATCTAACGCTGCCATTGGCTCGTCGAACAGCAGCACGTCGGGTTCGGTGGCCAGCACTCGGGCGATAGCGATGCGCTGTTGTTGCCCTCCGGAAAGTTCTGCCGGCCGGCGATCCGCAAACGACGCCAGCCCGACATCCTCAATCCACTGCCGGGCACGTGCCCGCGCCAACGACGCCGTTATCCCCTGCGAGCGCAGCCCAAAAGCGACATTCTCGAGCGCACTGAGATGGGGAAACAGCAGCGGATCTTGGCCGAGCAACCCGATCCGACGCCGGTGAGCGGGCACCTGACTATTGCGCCCCAATGCGTCCGATGCGTCTGATGCGTCCGCTACCTGCGTCAGCACCTTCCCGCCGACCACGATCGTGCCGCGATCCGGAGTCAGCAGACCGGCTATTGCCGCCAACATGGTTGATTTACCCGAGCCGTTGGGGCCCAGCAGTGCGAGGGTCTCTCCGGGCGCGACCGAGACACTCACATCGAGGGTGAAGGGGCCACGGTGCACCAGAAGGTCGACATCCACCATCATCGATCAGAGCTCCGGGGTTGTGCGCCAACTGCGCAGGAGAAACAGGATGACGATGGAGACAACGATGAGCAGAAGCGAGAGTGCGATGGCGGAATCTTGACTCACGCCCGCACCATTAAACGCCGTGTAGATCGCCAGCGGCATGGTGCGGGTGATACCGGCGGCGTTGCCCGCGAACAGTGCGGTGGCCCCGAATTCTCCGAGCGCCCGCGCGAAGCACAGCACCGTTCCGGCGAGAAGACCGGGCATGATCAGCGGGAGCGTGACTCGCCGAAAGACCATCCAGCGCCCAGCGCCCAGCGTTGCGGCCACCGTCTCGAAACGTGTGCCAGCGGTGCGCAGCGCCCCTTCAACGGAAATGACCAAGAACGGCAGCGCCACAAAGGATTGCGCAATCACCACGGCGGCGGTCGTAAACGGGATGCGGATGCCGAACGCTAGCTCTAGGCCACTGCCCACAAGACCGTTGCGCCCCAGAAGGTAGAGCAGCGCGATACCGCCGACCAGTGGGGGCATGACCAACGGAAGTGTCGTCAACGCCCGGAGGAGCCCCGCTACACGACTGCCGGATCGGGCAATCAGGAGGGCGAGGGGCACACCGACAATGATGCACAGCACCGTCGACGAGAGCGCCGTCTGCAGGGAAAGGCCGAGAGCAGACTGTGCCTCAACCGACATGATGGCGGCCGGCACCCGCGGCCAGTCCGCCCGCAGAAACAGCCCCACAATGGGGAGGATCAGCAGCGCAAGACCGACCACCGCCGGGATGTAGAGAAGCCGCGGGATTGCCGCTCCGGTTCTGATCGGAGAGCGCTTGATCGCGGCTACAGTTTCGGTCGAGGTCACGGTCACGGTTTCGGTCACGGTCATGGTCTCGAGAAGCCGTAGGTGGCGAGAATGGCTTGGCCCTCATCCGAGAGCACAAAGCTCACGAATGCTTCGGCAATGTCCGGCTGTTGCGAGGCAGCCATCGTTGCGATTGGGTAGCTGTTGCGGGCCCTCTCGGCGCCAAGGATGGGGACTCCGTCAACTGCTCCCGCCGAGTCGAGAACGTCGGTGACATACACGAGCCCGGCATCCACTTCACCGGCCTTCACCTTGGTGAGCACCGCCTTCACGTTCTGTTCCTCGGTCACCGGCGTCACCGCTACCCCCTGAGCGTCGAGGATCGTGTGGGATGCCGCACCGCACGGCACTTCGGGTGCGCAGAGTGCGAGCTGCAGCCCCGGCCGCGTGAGGTCGGCCAGCCCCGTGATCTCGAGGGGATTCCCGGGCTGGACCGCAAGCTGCAGAAGGTTGCTGGCAAACGGCGTCGGTGTGCCGGCGAGCTCCTCGGCAACCTTTTCCATGGTGGCTTCGTCTGCCGAAGCGAATACGTCGACCGGCGCACCCTCGACGATTTGGGTCGCGAGAGTGGATGATCCGTCGAACGAAATGGGAGCCACGGTCACACCGGGGTTCGCCGCCGTAAAGGCATCGGCCAATTCCGTGAACGACGCCGACAGTGAGGCCGCCGCAAAGATGGTGATCTCGCCCTGAAGTTGCTGAGACGAGGAATCGGATGCCGGTGGCGAGTCGACCGGGGCGCAGCCCGCAAGGCCGATCGTCGCGGCCAGGGAGAGCGACGCGACGGCGGGAGCTATCGCGATGCGGCGGTCGCGGAGGCGGCGACGGCGGCCGCAACGACGCTTCACGAGTGGGCTCACTGCGTGCGCTCTTTGGGCGACTCAACAATGACCATGGTTGCTTTGACGACAGCGGCTGCAAGCGACCCAACTTCGAGGCCCAAATCGCGCACGGCTTCTGTCGACATCAGCGAAACAATCCGGTGCGGGCCGCACTGCAACTCAACCTGCGACATCACGGTGTCACTCACGATGCTGGTGACCAGCCCCACCATCCGGTTGCGCGCGCTACTCACCGAGTCAGAACGGCCCTGATGCTGCTGGGCCTGCTGCGCCCGCTCTTGAGCACGCTGAGCGAGGTCTGCACCACGCACCACCTGACGCCCGGCATCATCCAGCGACACCGCCAGCGCGTCGGCCGCAATCCATCGCCGAATCGTGTCGTCACTGACCCCAAGAAGTTGGGCGGCTTCGCTAATCCGATACTGCGTCATATTTCGGATTCTACCACCGTAAGAACGGTAATTCTCCCGTCATATTGCCGATTTTGAGCCTCCGCAGCCTATTCTCGATTGGCTAGGGTGAGAACATGAGCCCCGACGCCCCCACATTCCCCCCGTCGCTGAGCGTCACTGAACATCTCGACCGCATTCTCGGCAGCGTCACTCGGTTACCCGCCGTCACCATCCCCATCGCTCAGGCACTGACCCTTACGCTCGCCCAGGACGTGCACGCGGCCGTCACTGTGCCAAGCTTCGACAATTCCGCCATGGATGGGTACGCGCTGCGGAGAGTGGATGCCGCGTCCGCAACTGCGGAGACCCCCGTCGCGTTCCGGGTTGTGGCAGACCTGCCGGCGGGCTCAGCCGAGAACCCGCGGCTCGGCGCCGGTGAGGTCGCCCGAATCATGACGGGAGCCACCGTGCCGGATGACGCGGATTGCATCGTGCCGATCGAGGACACCGATCAGGGTACCCAAACCGTGCTTGTTTCGCGTGCTCCTCAGGCTGCCGCACACATCCGCCGGGAGGGCGCAGACGTGCGAACCGGCGACACCGTGCTGACGGCAGGGCGTGTGCTGGGCCCCCGCGATCTCGCTGCCGCTGCCGCGGTCGGAGTCAGCCACCTGTCGGTCTATCCCGCACCCCGCGTTGGGGTACTGTCGACGGGCTCCGAGCTGCGCGAGCCCGGCGCACCGCTCGAACGCGGCCAGATCCATGACTCAAACTCGCTGCTACTCGCGGCAATGATCGCCGAGGGTGGTGGCATCCCGATTCAGCTGGGTGCCGTGCCGGACGACAACAATGCCTTCGAAGAAATTCTGCGAACACACGCCGACCAGGTTGATGCTTTTGTCACCTCGGGAGGGGTGAGCGTTGGCGCCTACGACATTGTGAAGGCTGTTCTTGCGCCCCTGGGTGTGTGGTTTGGTCCGGTTCGGATGCAGCCCGGCAAGCCGCAGGGTTTCGGCGTGTTCCCCCTCGCGAGTGAGCCGACGACAAGGGCGACCGGCCCCGCCATTTTCACTCTGCCCGGAAACCCGGTGAGCGTCTTTGTGTCCTTCGAGGCATTCGTGCGCCCGGCGTTGCTCACGATGGCGGGGCGGTCGCAGATTTTCCGCGATACACAACGTGTCACCACCAGCGTGGGTTGGCGAAGCCCCGCGGGGCGCGCCCAATATATGCCGGCGATAGTCGCCTGGGATGACGCCGGCACGGCATCCGTTCGTCCAGCGACCGCTGGTGGTTCGGGTTCGTACCTCGTGGCGAGTCTCGCGAAAGCAAATGCTCTGGCGCTGGTGCCGGAAGATGTCACCGAAGTGTTCGCGGGCGACGTGCTGACTGTCACACTGGTCTCATGAGCGATCAACCTTTCACCCACCTTGATTCTGCCGGCCAGGCTCGCATGGTCGATGTCACCGCTAAGACTCCCACCGTGCGCGAGGCGACGGCTGCCGGTTTTGTGCGCTGCTCCCCCGTGATCATTGACGCCCTTCGCTCGGGCAGTGCCCCGAAGGGCGATGTTCTTGCTGTTGCCCGGATCGCCGGAATTCAGGCAGCCAAGCGCACCGCCGAGCTGCTACCCCTCGCGCACATCATTGGAGTGCACGGTGCGACGGTCGATCTTGAGGTCACGGATGACGGAGTCGGGGTGGTTGCCATCGTGCGCACCGCAGATCGAACCGGCGTCGAAATGGAAGCCATGACGGCGGTGGCCGTTGCCGCCCTCGCGATTGTCGACATGGTCAAGGGAATAGATAAGTCGGTGCAGATAGAGAATGTGCGCCTGCTCGCGAAGTCGGGCGGACGTTCGGGCGACTGGCATCGCCCCGAATAACGCTCGCACCGTCAGTGGCGTCGCTGGCGTGACGACGTCTAGTGGTCACCGCGGTCCTTCTAGTGGTCGCCGCCATCGAGTTGGTCGACAATATGCGGGATCAGGGGCAACAGCACCGCTAAGCCTTCCTCCACCGCTTTCACTGAACCGGGGAGATTGACAACAAGAGTGCTGTCGCTGATGCCCGCGAGGCCTCGGCTCAGAACCGCCGTTCTCGTCTTGCGGGCTCCTTCACGGCGAAGCGCTTCGGCGATTCCAGGAAGTTCGCGGGTGAGCAGCGGGCGGGTTCCCTCGGGGGTGAGATCTCGCGGCGCAATCCCTGTGCCGCCACTGGTGATCACCACACGCGCTCCGGAGTCGATGGCGGCACGAATGGCACCGGTGACAGAGTCGATGCCATCCGGAATCACCGTCAGCGTCGCGCTATAGCCCTGCTCGTTGAGCAACTCCACGGCGCGCGGCCCCGACAGGTCGGCGCGCTCTCCGCGTGAACTCCGATCCGAGACGGTGATCACTGCCACAGAGGTTGAATCACCCAGCGTGCTCCGATTGTGAACCATAGTCTCCACCGTAAGGCAGTTAATGAAAGATGGCGCCAATCGCAGTGGCGTCTTGGTGGGCAGTCGAACCGTGTTAACTGCGAGTAAACCCCCACTGCAGCGCAAGCCATTGCGCAAACACCGGAAATGTGTTTCAGTAATTCTCGGAGGGGAGTAGTCCCCGCGAGGCTCATCGTCATTACGGTCGTGCAATCACGGCTCGGTGCAGCCAGGGCTCGATTTGAGCTCGACAAGACCTCCAGAATGAACACTATTCTGGAGGCACTAAAAATGAACGTTCCGCTCTGGGCCTGGCTCACCGTTATCGGTGTGATTCTGGTGATGCTCGCGATTGATTTGATTGCGCACCGCACCGCACACGTGATTGGGGTGCGCGAAGCCGCATCGTGGTCCGTCTTCTGGGTTGCCTCCGGCGTGACCTTTGGTGGAATAGTCTGGTGGCTGTTCGGGGCGGAGTTCGGTCAGCAGTACTTCGCCGGCTTTGTTATCGAGAAGTCACTCGCGGTCGATAACGTGTTCGTCTGGGCGATCATTTTCAGCGCGTTTGCGGTACCGCCACAATTCCAGCACCGAGTGCTATTTCTCGGCGTTCTGGGTGCGCTCGTGTTCCGCGGAATCTTTATCGCGGCCGGCGCAGCCCTGATCAGCAGTTTCGGTTGGGTGCTGTACGTGTTTGGTGCATTCCTGGTGTTCACGGGAATCCAGATGCTTCGTAAGCGCAACGAACATTACAACCCAGAAAAGTCGCGGGTTCTGAAACTGTTCAGGAGTCGCGTGCCCATGACTGATGCGTTCTATGGACAGAAACTTGTGATCCGCAAAGCGGGCGTCTTGCTTGCTACCCCACTCTTGACAGTTCTGGTGCTGGTCGAAGTGACCGACATCGTCTTTGCGGTCGACTCGATACCGGCAATCTTTGCCGTCACCAGCGAACCTTTCCTGGTGTTCACCGCAAACGCGTTTGCCATCCTCGGCCTGCGAGCAATGTACTTTCTTCTGGCAGACCTCATGCACCGCTTCATCTACCTGAAGGTTGGGCTCGCCATCTTGCTCGTGTGGGTCGGAGTCAAGATGCTGCTCCTTGAGGTGTTCTACATTCCCACCACGGTATCGCTCGGCGTCATCTTCGTTATCCTCGCTACCTCAATTGGCGCGAGCCTTTGGGTAACCCGCGATCGGCCCGGTCTCGCATCCGCGTCAGGCAGCTCATCAGGTAGCGCTCAGGTCGCTGCGGGGATGATCTGGTGCACGAAGCGCGCCTCCGTGATGATGCGCCGTCTCGCGAAGACCCAGCGGCCGTCCTCGCGCACGTAGTCGTCGTCGTAGCGAATGAGGAAGTTGTGGCTCAGGTCGAACGGGAGCCTGTCGTTCTGATGAAAGTCTTCGTAGATGTGGTGGGCGACGCAATACACCTCGCCCGTGGCCTTGTCGCCATCGAGGAAGACCTGCTGAGTTGTGACGGAGTGCAAGGTTTTTTTGTAGCGCTTCAGCTGGTCTTCCGGAATCCGCACAACATCTTCCAGCTCTCGCGGCGCCGAAGTTCCGCTCTCGAAGACGATCTCCTGGGAGAACAATGCCCGCCACACCTCGACATCGTTCTTGTCGAGCGCCATCGCGTACCGGTGCGACAAATCTCGAATCGCTAGTTCGTCCATAAGGTCATCGATCGAATTCACGGCACCACTCTCTCTTTCGATTCGAAACTGCTCTTTCTGAAGCGTCGACAGCACATTACCAGCAGTCTGTTTCAGGCATGGGCAAACACCGATGCCGGGAGTGAGAAAACCCCCTAACTTCCCTTTATTTACTGGGAAGGCGGGCGTTGTCGAGCTGCCTGGAGTCGTTCGGTGTCAGTTTCGGTATCCGGCTTGGGAAGGTTGATGCCGACGATGCCTGCTGGTGCCGGGGTGGATGGGCGGTTGCGGAACCGTTCGGGATGCTTGTCGTAGTAGGTCTGCTGGGTCTGCTCACGTCGCACCCAGAGTTCGTGCCAGGTGCCGTCGTGGACCTCGTTGGGTGAGAACAGGGCGATGCCGGAGTGCTTATGGTTAGCGTTGTACCAGGACACATACCAGCCCATGAACGCGCGAGCCTGCTCGATGTCGGGGAAGGTGCCGGGGTAGTTCGGTCGATATTTCATCGTGCGGAACTCCGACTCCGAGAACGGATTATCGTTGGATTAACCGGCTAATCGGGGTCGATTATTCGGTATGGATTGTCTTTCGATTATTTAGGTTTTGCTCCCCGTCGCGCGGCCTCGTTCGAGGTGTCGGAGGCGTTCCTCGTGGTGGCGGACGCGTTCGGCGAGGGCGTCGATGCCGATGCGGAGGTGCACGATGTCTGTGTGGAGTCCGGTGAGGGTGAGGTCGGTGCCGATATGCGCGCGGTGCTCGTTGATGAGGGCGATGAGTTCGGGGTGGCGATAGAGAGTGGCGCGCGCGATTCCGGTGTGGGTTGCAATGGCTGCGATGCTCACTCGGACACCAGCGTGGTGCAGGTCGGTCAGGGCCTGTTCAATCTGCTGGTGACGGTTGGTGGTCGTCAACCGGTGTGCGCCTGGCTGATGAGGGTGTCGAGGCGGTCGATGAGTTTGCGGTGGCGTTCGGCTTCGCTGGTCCAGCCTCGGGCTTCGGCGTCTCGGGCGAGGAGTTGAGCATCGGCGCGCTGCGCGGTGAGGACAGGCGTGTGGGTGTCGTCGGTTCGATAGCTGGGGCAGTGCTCGCAGATGTTGGCGTAGGGGCAGGCTTTCTGTGCGGGCGCGCGGAGGCAGTAGCCGCCGGCCATGCGCGCTTTGATGGTGGGTGTTTCTCGCCAGTCTCCGTGGCTAATGTTGACCAAGGCCAGGGTGGTCCGGCCGGCTGTGGGGCTGGTATTCATCGGTCCAATGTGGGCTTTGGCCAGGTCGAGGGCGCGTTCGTATTCGGTGCGGATGGTGCTGTCGAACAGTTGACCGTAGCGCAGACTCATTTGCGCTGAGACGTGGCCGAGGAGCGCTATGAGCGCTTGCAGGGAGACTCCGGCGTTGACCAGAGCGGTGGCGTAGGTGTGGCGGAGCTGGTGTGGGGTCAGCTTGCCCAGGCCGGCGGCTTCTCCGGCGCGGGCGAGCTCGTCCCGGACCGCATTCTGGCTGAGGTGGCGGCCGTGATGGGTGAAGAGGAAATCGGCCGGGCGACCCGTCCGAGGGTTGAGTAGGGGCCGGCCGGCAGACCGTGTGGTGCTGATGCGGTCGAGCAGATCGAGGGTGTCATCATCGAGGGGCACCATGCGTTCTGTGTCGAATTTGCCCAGCGGAACTTTGAGCCAGGACCCATTGCCCGGGACCTCGTGAACACAGTCCAATTCCAAATCGAGTAGCTCACCGATGCGCAGCCCGCACGCGCGCTGCAGGAGTAGAGCATCAGCGGCCAGACGGTTGTTGGATCGGGTGAGTTGCTCGGCCAGGGCCCGGTTGGCGTCGGGTGGAAGGTATCGGGGCAGGGGGCGCGGCAGTCGGGGAATATCGGACCGGAACAGTAGCCGCCGCGGCGGGGCGTCAGGCCACCCCCACTCGGTGATCTCGCTGAGAAAATTGGAGATCGCGTGAATGCGGCGCGCCTGATCGGCTTTGGAGAAGCGCAGGCCCGTCTTACTGCTCACCTCCCGAGACACGGTGATGAGATAGGGCTCGATATGGCGGCACCGATCCAGCTCGGCCAAAGACGTCAGCGTCGGATCCACGGCAGTCACGATCCGGCCGAAGTGCGCCAACCGTATCGTCAAACCGGTAATCGTGCCCGGGACACACGTCACACTCTTGCGGTTGAGATAGCGCACCAGAGCGTCGCGCAGCGGCTCCGGGACGGTGACGAGCCGTTCCGTGGTCGGCAGTCGATGTGTGGACGAGGCCGAGTCGTGCACGATGCCGAGGTGAAACAGCACCTGCCGAGTAGCGGGCATCGTGTCCCGGTAATGACGCCACCTCGCTCCGGTGCGTTGCTCACGGGCGACGCCGGCCAACGCCAGATCATCGAAGTCCCGAGGTGTGAGTTCGTTCAAGGGCCGGCCCGAACCGACGAGGAGACGCAGAACGATCTGCGAGGCCATGGCCGAGGTCACTCGTTCGCTGTATCCCTGCTCACGGGCCGCAGCCACGAATCGGGTCAAGTCATCTTCCAGAGGCGTTCCGCCGAGATCACGCCAGATGCTGCTGAATTTACGGGCGAGAAGATAGTCGTAGCCGGGCTGCAACCGCCGCGTCAGAATCGGAAACGTCAGGAACGGCCGCAGCGATTGGTTCACAGAAAGACGCTCGTCCAGCGGGCGGTCTGCCCAGTCTTGGATCCCAGGAAAGCGGGCGAGGAACGTCTTTGCGGCCTGGGTGTAGGCGGTATTGCCGCGGTGGGTGCGTGCTAGATGGGCGGCGCAGGCGCCAGCAATGCTGGCGGTGGACTCAGCATGTGGTGCGTTGACGGGTGCGGGCAGCATCATATTCAGCTTTCACATGGGCGGGTGCCAGATGAATGTAACGGGTGGTGGTATCAACGTGGGTATGACCCAGCAGGGCCTGCATCACGGCCAGATCAACGCCAGCTTCCGCCAACGCGGTGCCGAACGTGTGGCGCAGCGCATGGGCGTTACCCGCGACGACTCCCGACTGGACGCGGTGGTAACGAAAGATGGTGCGAAGACCCGCCGCGGTCAGCGGTGCCCCACGAGTGGGGCCCTTCGCCACGACGAACAACGTATGGCTGCTGGTCTCAGGTCGCTCGGCAAGCAAATATGTTTGAATGACGCCGGCGACGTCACGGTCAAGCGGAACACGGCGTTCCTTGGAGCCTTTGCCCGAGACGAGCAGCCACCTGGCACCGATGTCGACGTCCTTGATCTGCAGGGCGAGGACCTCGCACGATCGCAGCCCGCAAAACAGCATCAGTCCGGCAATAGCCCGATCCCGCCAGGTGCGCAAACTGTTCAGCAGGTCGGTGGTCTCCTCGCGGCTCAGCGATCGCGGGAGTCGGCGGGGCTCACGAAGACGCAACGCCGAGCGCGGCTTCGGGCGGGTGAGATGGCCCAACAGTCCAGTTCGTTCAGCCGCCGTGATTCGACGCGCCTCCCGACCCTTCGGGACCGGGTTCTTCAAGTCGGGATCCCGCATTGCGAGGAAAATGAACAGGCTGCTGATCGCGGCCATTCGACGGTTGATCGTCGTCGCCGCATAGCGATCCAACCGCTGCCCCTGCAGAGAAACCACGTTCGGACCCGGACGGCCGGGTATCTGAGCCTGACGGCACACCGCCAAATACTGCAGCAACGCATCGGTGGTGATCATAGCCACGGTCAAGTTGGAAGCGAGAAGCCACCGCACAAAATTCAGAAGATCGAACCCATAGGCACGAACCGTCCGTGGTGAGTAGTTCCGGTCGGCCAGATAACTCAGATACTCGTTGACAACAGAAAAACTCGGTGCGCCCGGGCCGCCCAGCGTCCAATACTCGCCGTCGCGCTCAAGCCAAAGATCCGTGTCGGTTCTCATGAGACAGGAGTACCTCCACTGCCCGGCTGAATCAAGCACATCCGGCCCGGCGTGTCGCGGTAAACTGCGTCATCCTCCAGGGATTAGCCGGTTAACAGGCAGACGCCGGTGCGGCCCATAGATGAGCGCATGCCCAGACTTGTCACCAGGGTCCGGTAGACGGCTGAGGTGTAGACACTTCCGCGATCGGAGTGCCAAATTGCGTCAGGCGCGATCAGGGTCGTTGCAGCTGCATTTTTCAGGGCGTCTTCGACGAGTTCGGTGCGCATGTGATCGGCAATGGACCAGCCGACGACTTTCTTCGAGTAGCAGTCGATGACCGTGGCCAGGTAGACGAACCCCTGCCAGGTGTGGATATAGGTGTTATGTCGAGCTCGACATAACACCTATTCGGTGCAGTTCACGGTTATGTGCAGTTGGTGGGCGCGCGCGGTTGGGCGCAGGTGTTTCGTGTCCTAGGGCTGCACATAATCACAAGTTCTGCAGGAACGTGAGGAGACCGTCGCGAGGCTGGAACCGCGTTGGTGCTGGGCTTGGATCGGTCAACCGTTGTAAGACGGCTTCCTTGGCGGCAAGGCTGGCTTCGAGATACTGGTGAGTCGTGGCGGGACTGGCGTGGCCTAGCCACAACGCGATCACGGCGATATCGGTACCCGATTCCAGCAGGTGCATTGCCGTCGTGTGGCGTAGCGTGTGCGGCGAGATGTCCAATCCGTGCAGGGACGGACATTCCCGTTCGGCTGTCGCGACGGCCCGTGCAAGCCGATCACGCACTCCGGAGCGGGTCAGCGCTGCACCGGCCCGGTTGGGGAACACCGGCGCGGTGGGTGCGGGACTGATCTTGGCCATCCAGATGCGAAGCTCGGCCGCGGTGTTGGCCCATAACGGTATGGCCCGTTCCTTGCGGCCCTTGCCGTGCAGGTGCACGGCGTTCTGCCGGTCTACCAGCACGTCACCGACGCGCAACCCGGTGAGTTCGGATACCCGGGCTCCCGTGTTGTAGGCGGTAGCGAGCAGGACTGCGTCACGCTGACCACTCCAGGTGGCGCGGTCAGGCGCTGCCAGGATCGCGGTGACCTGTTCACGGGTGAGATAGCCCAGCACGGGCCGGTCGAACCGTTTCGCTGGGATCGCTAGCACTCGGGTGGTGGTCGGCAGCGACGCGGGATCTCGTATGGCCGCGTAGCGCATGAAGGAGTGAATCGCGGCCAGCCGCGCGTGGCGGGTGCGTGCACTGTTGCCGCGCACTGTCTCGAGGTGGTCGAGGAAGTCCAGCACCAGCGGTGCATCGAGGTCAGCCAGCACGAGCGCGGTGGGTGGCTTGCCGGTGCTTTCCTCGACGAAACCGAACAGCAACTCGAACGCGTCACGGTAGCTTTCCACGGTACGAGCACTGACTCCGCGTTGCTGGACCAGACGCCGTAGGAAGAAGTCCTGCACGAGTTGCGGGAACCCGATCTGCGGTGTCCTCATGACAGACCCTCCAGAGGGCTTTCCGCGAAGGCTTCGAAGCGGTCCGCGACGATGCCCATCAGTTCCGGAACAGCAGAAAGATACCAGTAGACATCCCGCACCTCGACGTGACCGAGATATGTTGCCAACACCGCAATCTTGGCGTCGACGTCCACGCCTTCGGCATGCCATGCCTGGATCCGCCGCCCCACCATCCTGTGCCGCAGGTCATGCACCCGTGGTATTCGGGTGCGCCCTGCCGCGCTCCAGCCAAGCTGCCGGCGTAGCACGATGAAAGTGTGATTGGCGGCGCTATAACAGACCTGATCGCTGCGATCGGTGCGGAAGAACGCCTCAGCGTCACTGGGCGTGCCATAGCGGTGTGAGCGTTCGGTGGCGTAGTCCTGTAGCGGTATCAGTGCGCTGGGGTGCAGTGGCACCAGCCGTTGCAGACCGCGCTTGCCCGCCCGGATGGTGAGCATGCCGCCGACCATGTCGACGTCAGCAGACGACAGGGCCAGCGCTTCAGAGATCCGCAGCCCGGTGCAGGCGATCAGACCGAACAACGTAACGTAGCAGTGCGGCCGCAATCCGCGGGCCGGGGACAGGCTGGCGGCAGCGTGCAGCAGGTCGCTGATCTCGCGGTCGGAATACACGTGCGGCGGTTTACGGCCGCCTGTCGGACCGAGCAGTCCCGATGCGGGGACCTCGGTGGCGCCGTCCAGGGCGGACATCTGACGCAGGAAGCCGCGCACTGTCGTCAACCTTCGTGCCGGATTGCACGGATCTGCCGAGTCGGTCGAGGTCGCCCACTCCAGGCTCAACTCCAACGGGATCGGACCCTCGTGACTATCCCTATCCAAGAATCGAGCGAAGGCGCGCAGCGAACGATCTTGCGTCGGTGAGTGATAGCCCAAACCGTGGCGTAACGCGACATAATCCTCCGCCAATGCCGCGGCAATGCCCGTCATGACATCACCTGCGGCCACGGCAGGCCGACGTGACGCAACGCCTCGACATCAACCGCCGCGTAAATACGAGTTGTGGACAGAGAGGAATGTCCGAGCACGTCGGCGATCTCACTCAAACCGGCGCCATGGGCGAGCAAGTCGGTGGCCAGCGAATGACGCAGCAGGTTCGCTCCGCGCACCGGCGCGGCGATGCCCGCTTGGCGTAACGCATTGTCCACGGCACGACCAATAATGCTGTCGCTGATGGGTGCGCCGACCCGTAGACGATGCAGCACGAACACCTGCCGGGTATCGCTGGCTGGGCGGCCGTGTTGCAGATAGTCCGCCAACGCTGTCCCGACTTCACCGGTCAATGGCAGCAACGCACCATGACCAGTCTTGCGGCTGCGAACCCGAACCACACCCTGAAGCCAGTCGATATCCTCGAACTGCAACCGAGCAACCTCACTGGATCGTAGTCCCAACCGAGCCACGCAAAAGATAATCGCCCGATCACGCAACCCACGCGGTGAGGACGAATCCAGTGATGCAATCAACTGATCGAAACGCGCCGAATCCAGATACCGAACGAGACCCGTTCGACGATGCAGAACCATCGGGACTGCGTCCTCCAACCGGTCAGCGCGCAGACCCGCAGCGCGCAGGAACCGAAAAAACGACCGCAGCGAAGTCGCCACCAATTCCACCGTCACCGACTGATAACGACGCGTCATCGCACTGACAAAGTCGACGACGTCGCGCACGCAAATCACCCCGACCTCCACCAGACCATCACAGAACACCGTCTCCAAGAACGCGCCCACGAATCGGACATAGTTACGCCGCGTCCCCACGCAGACACCGCGCGCTCGGCGCAGATGCTCATCGAACGCGACGAGCACCGCCTCCACGCTCCACTTCTCAAAATCTGACATCATCTTCTCCTTGTCTTCCGAACCAATCGGATACAAGAAGAGTCACGATTATGTGCCGTTACGACAAGACCCAGCTACCCCGAAGACCAACTATCTCAACGCGCCCAACCGCGCGCGCCCACCAACTGCACATAACCGTGAACTGCACCGATTACGTGATGTCTCCGATGAACTTCACGCCCGGACGCTCGGCGGTGAAGTCGCGTTTGACAAGGTCGGGCATGTTCGCTGCGGCCAACGCGTCGGCTTCCGTCGTGACCCGGATTGGCCGTGGTTGGCAGGCCACGAGGCCTTCCTGGCGCATCAGCTACCGGACGAGTTCGGGGGAACACTGCGTCTGCTCGGCGGTCAGGTCCGCGTGGATTCGCCGATACCCGTAAGTGCCGTCAGACTCCTCAAAATAGTGTCGGATCCGCGCCAGGAGGGTTTCCCGGCGGACCGATGTCGCCGATTGGGGTCGCGTCCGCCAGTGGTAGAAACCAGAGGTTGACACCTCCAACCAGCGGCACATATTCACGACAGGATTCCGGTTGTTGGACTCAGCCTTTTGGGAGTCGAGGAATTCGTACTTGCTCACTACCGCTGCTCCCGCGCGAAGTAAGCGGCCGCTTTTTTCAAAAATTGGGTCTCAGCCTTGAGCTCCTGATTTTCCCGCTCGAGCGCCTTGAGACGGGCTCGCTCGGGGACGGTCAGCTCCGTCTCGGTGCCACCGTTCGCGTCGCGATACTTGATCAGCCAGTTGCGCAATGTTTCGTGGCCGACCCCGTAGGACTCGGCCACGTCCCTGATCGGCTTCGAGGTGCTGATCACCTCCCGACACAACTCATCTCTGAACTCTTGGGTAAATTTCCGGCGTGCTGTGGTCATGCTGATCTCTACTTTCAGTGAACCCCCATTTTAAGAGGGCCCACTGTCCGAAATATCCGCAGCACACCAAAACTGCATCAGGACATTTCTGACACTTAGCGGGGTCGGCGTGGTCCGCGAGGCCCACGAGGTAGGGCGCTGTCGGCGTACTTGGTTCCGGGCGCCGGCCACTGGTGCTCGATGAGTAGCGTGCCCTGGTCGTCGAAGACCATCATGGATGATTCTGCTTCTACGAGGTTGGCGAGGGTGCCGAACAGGGTGCGGCTGACGTGGAAGAGGATCCCACGAACGAAGAAGTTCCCGTTGTCTCGGATGCGGGTCAGTCGAACACCGTCCGGCAGGGTCGGTGCACTCGGGTGATTGGCGGCTTCAAATCGAGGTTCTCGAGGTTGGGTAGTGCGCTGCCGACGGGCCGTGCCTGCCATCCTCCTGAGTACGATCGGTTGACTTCGATGCCAATAACGATGACGACGCCAAGATCGCCTTTTCGCACGCGACGACGACGGCGGTCGGCGAAAGTGATCCATCGACCCGCACACCCCGCTCTCCTGGACCCAGTACTTCAAGTGTGGCGAGCTGGCTCCGCAGTAACGAGCTCGGCATGAAGTGTTCAGGGCGCGATTCCATCCGAACGGAGAGTGTCTCTGCTGGCAACGCGAGGTGCAGGAAGAATATATCTTTGCTGTCCCGGCGGATCGCATCCCGGTATGACCTCCTGAGCGCCGAGCACGCGACCACCAACCCCGATGGGCTGCTTGCGAGCTCGTTGGCGACGCGCGCGAGCCATGGCCAGCGATCGTCGTCACTAAGCGGTATACCGCCAGCCATCTTGGCTATGTTCGCCGGTGGATGCAATGAGTCCGCGTCGACGAAGGGCACGCCAAACCTCTCGGCTAGCAGAGCACCGATAGTCGATTTGCCACTGCCTGAAACACCCATGACGACGACCGATGTCACCAGTCCTGCACCGTTCCGTCAGCGAGGCGGTTGCAGGGAAGGTAAGCCCGTTCGTCCGGGTATTTGCCCGCTTCGTCGAAGTTGAGCTCGACACCGAGCCCTGGCTTGTCGCCAGGATGAAGCATGCCGTCGACGAAGGTGAACGACTGCTTGAAGGTCGCATCCGCCTTTGCGCCGTGCGTAATGTATTCCGGAATGCCGAAGTTGTGGATGGCGAGACCGAGGTGCATTGCGGCCGCCATCCCCACCGGCGAGATGTCGGTGAGTCCGTGCATCTCCGACTTGCCCCGGTACTGCGCGGCGTACTCGAGGGTCTTCTTCGGGCAGCTGATACCGCCTATATAGTTGTTCACGTGATACGTCACTAGTCATCGTTCAGTCTGCCGGTCAGCCGGCCATGGAACCCGTGACTATGGTCGTTCAAGCCCTGGATATCTACCGACGCTGAGCGGGCGGCATATTTAGTCGCGATGGCATCTCGGGCGGCGACGCTGGAGGCATCCCAGACGTGAGACTCGGGCATGTCAATGATGATCCGGTTCGGGTCCTCGGCATGATGGAACTGCTCAACGAGAACGTTGCTGGTGGCAAAGAACAGCGGGCCCCTGACATGGTACCGAACGACCTGGCCGCTGGCATCCAGCAGCCGATCGACCTCGGTGACCGCCGCGACCCGGCGGGCAAACAGCATCATCGCTAATAGCACCCCGACACCGATGCCGATGGCTAGATTTTCCGTGGCGACCGTGACAATGATGGTGGACACCATCACCAGTGTCTCGGGCACCGGCATCCGGCGAAGCGTCGCCGGATGGACACTGTGCCAGTTGACCGTACAAACCGCCACGATCATCATCACCACGGCCAGCGCTGACATCGGGGGGGCTTCCATAAGCGGTGAGATCACCACGGCCAACACCAGCAAGAAGACTCCCGCTACCAGCGTCGACAATCTCGTCCGTGCCCGGCCCAACTTCACGTTCATCACGGTCTGTCCGACCATCGCACAGCCAGCTACGCCGCCGTACAAGCCGGCCAGGATGTTGGCCACGCCGAGAGCCCAGGACTCGCGGCCCTTAGAGGATTGGGAGTCGGTGATGTCGTCCACCATCTTCGCAGTGAGCAACGATTCCAGTACTCCAACGAAAGCCACCCCGAGCGCCGTCGGCCCGACGATACCGAGGGTGTTGATGTTGAGCGGAACCAGCAATGGCGTCAGGCCCGGGAGTACGCCGGAAATGTTTCCCTCGTTACCGACGGTCGGCACATTGATGCCGAAGATCATCGTCGCGGCGGTGATCAGCACGATCGCAACTAGCGGTGCTGGCACCGCCTCGGTAAACCGGGGAAGCAGCACCACGATGATCAGGGTAATCATGCCGATGACATACACCGGCCAGTCGACGTTTAGCAAGTTGCCGACTTGGGCCATGAAGATCAGCACGCCGAGGGCGTTGACGAAACGGAGCATCACCGATCGCGGGATGAATCTGACCACTCGGGCCATGCCGCTGAGCCCGAATGCGACCTGAATTATTCCGGCAAGCAGCACCGTCGGCAGCACGTTCTCGACGCCGTACACAGCGACCATCGGCCCAATTACCAGGGCCACCGATCCAGCTGCCGCGGTGACCATCGCCGGCCGGCCACCGAGGAATGACATGGAGATCGCCATCACGGCAGCCGCCGAGAGCTTCTATGCGTTTGCCTGCCTTCGCAGCACCCTCATAGATATATTTGACGTTGGGCGTCGACCCCACGAAAGAGATCGACTTAATTTTAGGCTGATTCAGAAGCCCATCGACTGCGAGCTTGTCGCCGTGGAGCACACTAAAGACCCCATCAGGCAATCCTGCCTCTTTCCACAGCTCAGCCATCCAGACGGCTGCAGAAGGCACTTTCTCACTAGGCTTCAGCACGACTGTGTTGCCGACGGCGATTGTAATTGGAAAGAACCAGAGTGGGACCACGGCTGGGAAATTGAACGGGCTGACGATACCCACAACACCTAATGGTCGTTTGGTGGAATAGAGATCCACCCCAGTCGAGACATCCTCGGAAAAATCACCCTGAATCAGATGAGGGAACCCACACGCTAGCTCGACGACCTTGAGACTGCGTTGTATCTCCCCGATAGCGTCAGAAAGCATCTTTCCGTGCTCGCTGGTGATGGACACCGCGAGTTCGTCCTTTCGCTTCACGAGCAGCTCACAGAACCGGAAGATGATCGTCTATCGTTTGTCCATAGGCAGCGCAGTCCAAGTAGAGAACGCTGCTGACGCGGCTCGAACAGCGAACTCGACATCCCGCTCGTCAGCTGGAGCCAGTACTTTCGTCTGCGCTCCGAGCGCGGGATCATAGACTGGCGTTGTGCGTCCACTCGAAGAAAAGTGGGAGCGCCGCCAATCGAATGGGTGATGACGGGCAACCCAGTGGTATCGTTCATGATAATCCTAAAGTTAGACGTAAATATCGATTCGCTTCAGCCGTGTACTAGCGCGGCGGCAGCGTCGACGGCGCCTGCAACATCACCATCCTCCGGATAGAGCAGTGTGCGACCGACCGTTAATCCATGCACACCGTCCAGCGCCAACGCGCGGCCCCACAACTTATATGTCCCGACCGCATCTCCGTTGAGATCGCCCCCAAGCAAAAGCGTAGGTAGAGTCGTCGCTTCAAGAGCGCGTTCCATGTCGGGGACGACCGGCAGCTTCAGCCATGAATAGGCCGAACTGGCCCCGAGCGCAGATGCGATTGCAATCGACGTGATCACGGCTTCCGCGCTAAAGTCGTTGACGATACGTTCGTTTACTCTGTGGCTCATGAACGGTTCAATCATTAATGGCAACGCCATCTCCGCAGATCTCGTCACCGCGTTCGCCGCAGACTCAAGCGCACCAGGCGTTGCAGGGTCATCGAGACTGATGCGAACAAGTAGCTTCGCCATGTCGAGTTTCGAACGCACCATGGAGTCAACGTCGTACGCAGTGTAGCGATCGTCCATTTCGAACACGGCACCGCGTAATCCGCCACGGTTCATCGAACCCACAGCGAGCTTGCCGTCAAGTACGCCGAGGATCGCCAAGTCTTCAAGAATATCCGGCGTGCCGAGCACACCATCAACGCCAGGCCGGGAAAGTGCCAACACAATGCGTCGAAGAAGATCGTACCTGCTCGCCATCGCCATGGGATCACTCCCCACTGCGAGCGCGCCACGTGCAGGATGGTCGGCTGCGATAATGAGCAGCCGATCGTCACCCAAAAGTAGCTGCCGACGACTACGCGACTCCAAGTAGCGGGCGATCGACGACGGATCCTTCGCGCGGACCTGCCGAACTCGCGCGAAATCTGCCATAGTCAATCGACCAGCTGATTCGGTCAGATTGTCATGAGTGGACATGATTGAACTCCCCTTCTGTACATTTTCGCCCGCGGACCAGGACGGCATCGTGATGCAGTCCTCCGCAGGATGTAGTTGACAAACCGAAGCCTCGTCTGAGGCACCAGTCATTGCATGCTCCAGAAATAAGATTTCCTAACTCCTTGGCAGCAGACTCGGAACCGACCGAACTATGCATCGCCGGGTCCTTTTTCAAAAACTCGGCAACCCCTTCCCTCGGTTACGGGGCCTCGGTCGAACTCATCATCACCAAATACTACTGCAAATTTCTCCCTCTTGTCAGAACATATTGACATCACTATCAACGCTAATCCCATGCTCATTTACGAGACAACCCTCAACAAACGACCAATGCATTCGAGACATCTCATCGATCGTTATTGCCATCCTGTCCCCAACGCCAGATGAGCCTCGAGCTTGCCGGATGCGGTGGCAAGTAGGGGTTGATGGTAGCGCGGTTCTGACGAGGTGGTAGCGGCCGGGGCGGGGTGCCCGGGCCACTCCGGAGTTATTCCCAGTAGGCCTCGTGGGCTCGGGCTTGGTCGTTGCGGTGTCGGCGCATGTCGATCTGGCCGAGGTTGATGATCCTGGCGTTGTTGGCGAGGCGGTTCACGATCGAGTCCGCCGCAACGCGGTCGGGCAGTTCGGCAACCCAGTGCGCCGGCCCGGTCTGCGAGGCAATCATCGTTGGCAGCCGGTGCTCGCGGTTCGCAAGGATCGCGAACAGATCGCTGGCAGCGTCGCTATCGATGACGACGGTGAGGAAGTCATCGATGATGAGCAGGTCGATATTGGAAAGCTCGTTCAATAGTTTCTGGTGGGCGATGCCGTCGCCGTGGGCGATGATTAGCCTTCGCGCGAGGTCGTCCATCCGGAAGTAGGGAACCGAGTGTTCACTCTGGCAGGCGCCGATGGCCAGTGTGCAGGCGAGGTAGGTTTTCCCGCCTCCGGTGGGCAAGATGATGAGCAGGTTCGTCGGGTCCGAGCGCCAGTCATGTGCGGCATATCGTCGCATTCTGACCGGGGTGATGCCGAGCCCGTCGCGGTAGTCGACCTCGGCGACGGTCGCGCCGGGATCGGGAAGGCGGCCTGACGGATGAGTCTGTCGACCTTGTTGATGCGTCGGGACTCCAACGCGTCGTCGACGGTGGTGAGGAACAGCTGCTCGGGGTGAGGGTGTCGTAGGTTTCGTCCTGGATGAGTTCCTCCAGCCGGGTCGCGACATGGATCACGCGCACGGCCCGGAAATTATCGTAATCGATGCTGGTGAACATCACTTCCCCTCCTCGTCGCGTGCATAGTGGTAGGCGTCGCGAACATAGACGTCCGAAACGGTGTCCAGGAAAACGACGGTACTGACGCGTTTGCGTGTCGAGGCCGCCGGGACCACCGGCCGAGGCTTTTTCGCGTCGCTGTCGATCGCCGCCATTAGGCGCTTCAGGGTCGTATAGGTCGGATGGGCGCGGCGATTCACGAGTTCTTGGCAGGCCGCCTCCAGGCGTTCCCGGTTGTTCTTGCCGAGCCCGTCGAGGATGTTCTGATAAGCAAAATAGCCCTGCGCCTCGATCACTTGCCCATCGAGGATCTGCTCGATGATCTGAACTGTTGCGGGCCCACGCTGCGGGCCCGGTCAGTAAACCAATGCCGGGACCACAGCCCGTCGATGTTGCGGTGTTGCGGCGGGACGTGTTCCGGCAGCGTCGAGTATTGCCCTTTGTGGCCCGTCAGCCTGGGGTGTTCGCTGATTCTCTCGTGCCCGTCGAAGACGGTCACCTGGGACGATGTCAGCCTCACCCGCAGCAACCGGCCTGCCAACGCGAACGGCACAGAATACCGTTGCGTCCGGCGTCAGGCAGCGGGCCGAGGAATGCGGCTTCCTCGGTTTGAAACCTCTCCCACCGGGTCGTGTCGTCGGCGCAGCGGATATCGTGGTCGATCTCCCTCACCCGCTCCTCGATCGCCGCGTTCAGCTCGCTCAGGGTCGTGAACACGTCTCGTCGAGATAGCCGATGACGCGCTTGTTCACCACGTTCACCGCATTTTCGGCCGCAGCCTTATCGCGGGGTTTCTTCACTCTCGCCGGGACCATTGAGCATCTATAATGGTCGGCGAGCTTCTGATATCGCGCGCTCACTACCCGCTCCGCGTCGCCCTTGTGAGTCTGGTGGGTCGAGGTCGTCGGGTTGTCCGACACAACGATCTGTGCCACGCCACCAAAGAACGCGAACGGTTGCACGTGGGCGTCGAGCCAGGCTGGGGACTTCATATCCGCATAGGCGCGGCAGAACATCGCGCCCGAGAACGGCAACACCGCGACGAACAGCACCGCGCGGGCACCTCCCCGGTGACCGTGTCGACGACGTCCATCGTGTCCCTGGCCCAGTCCACCAGCATCGCCCAGCCCGGCTCGTGCCGGAGCACCGCCACCAAATCGTAGGTGCGGAGGTAGTCAGTGAACAGGGCGCAGAACAACTGCGAATACCCATACTTCTTCCCCGCGTCTTTGGTGTCAACGTATCGACGCCAGGCCAACAGCAGAGTGAAGTGCCGATTCTGTTTCATCGACGCCAACACCCGCGACAGGTCGGGCTGGTTGTACTCCTCCGACACTCTCCGCCGCCCGTCCGGGAACCACTGCGCGAGCTCAGTGTCGCTGACCGCGACCGCCGAGGTCAGACCCCACTCCTGAACTTCCTGCCGCACCCGTACCACATCACGGTGCGAGCACCCCGCGATCTCTACGACCTCGCGGTAACTGTGCCCTCCCAGTACCAGCACCAAGATCTTCCGATAGTCCGCCATGAATCCGCCCTCCAAAAATGAAACGACAACACCCCATGTGTCGTCATCTCACAGCAGAGCAGCCCCACGCCCCGAGCGCTTCCATGTACCCGGAATCGTGCTCCGAACTGTCCAGACTCGCGCTACCACCAAGCCCTACTCGCCAGCGGTCCACGGTCTTCGTCGCATCCGCTTTAATTCGCTGGAAATCGGTTATCCCCGCTGGCGCTAGTCGATCCGAGCCCGACGCACCCACCCGCGCAACGACTACGCTCCAAAACCAGTCGGGTCGAAACGCTCTCTTATACCGCCATCATTTTCGGATACTCATCACGATGCTCGACCGAGCCGCGCTACGTGCACTAACACGGCTTAACGCAACGACGATGCGCGGCATGTTCTCCCGCAATACTTCTGCGCATCACGCCGGACTGCTACTTCCTCCAGCCATCGGCTACCCACACAAACAGCAGGTACATCACCGTCGACGACACCCCTGCGGTTATCCATGATCACCGGGTCAACAACGTTTCGAAGTCGTTGCATATAGCTGAACCGCGGCTGTGAACACGCTCAGGCACATGATCTGCGATCCGCGAAGGCCAACCTCCAGGTGAGACAGCCTGACAAGTCCCCTACCAATAGTCGAGTCCCCGTCGTGATCCAGACTCAGGAACAAATTGACCGACCTACTACTGCTGCCGAGCTTCGAGAGCGAAACTGAACCGTTGCAATAACGCCGGTGGCCTCAACCTTTCACCCCACCAGAAGATATTC
Organism: Rhodoglobus aureus; assembly: GCF_039527955.1. Classification (NCBI taxonomy): domain Bacteria; kingdom Bacillati; phylum Actinomycetota; class Actinomycetes; order Micrococcales; family Microbacteriaceae; genus Rhodoglobus; species Rhodoglobus aureus. The sequence continues at coordinate 60,146 of NZ_BAAAKW010000071.1, forward strand.
CCTGCACGAGATTTCGTTGAACAATTAAGAAGAAAATAGTAACAGGCAAGGCGAAGATGACCGATCCAGCGATGAGTCCCCCGTAATCTACTCCATCTTCCGTGCTGAATGATACTAACCAAATTGGAAGCGTATATTTGCTCGAATCGGCCATGAAAACCAGTGCAGTGATGTAGTCGTTCCAGGCGGTGATGAAAGCAAAAACGCTGGTAGCTATCAGCCCAGGTAGTAGCAACGGGAAGTATATACTTCGCAGAATCCGCGCCGTACCCGCTCCATCCATTCTCGCGGCCTCTTCAATCTCGACAGGGATCGAGTGGAAGAATCCACGCAATATCCAAATACTGAATGGGAGCACAGTGGCAATGTAAGCCAACGCGAGACCCGCATAACTATTCAACAAACCTGCGTCCCTAAATGTCAGGAAGAGTGGAATCAAAAGTGCCGTACTCGGTATCATCTGAACCGCGAGGATCAGAATAAGTATTAAGTGTCGGCCTTTGAAGTTGAACTTCGTCAATGCAGTAGTAGCCAAAAACGCGAACACAATTGAGATACCGACCACAACTATCGAGATTGAGAGGCTGTTTATCAGCGACGATAAGAAGTTTGGTTTCGTAAACACGTTCACGTAATTTTCGAAGGTGAAGGGACTCGGAAAGAACTGCGGGGTGGTCCTCAATATGTTTGGCGCCGTCTTGAACGAGGTGTTCACCATCCAATAGATTGGGAAAACCCAAATCAGACACAACGCGCCGGCGAGCACGTGTGCTCCTCGATGTTTTCGGAAACTCGCCCGTCGAGATTCGGCCGCATGATTTCGAGTTATCGTCATAGCTGCTCTCCCGCGCGGTTCAACGACCGGACATAATAAGCGGTCAGCACTAGTAGTGCGATGCCGGTCACGACAGCAATTGCTGCGCCTTGTCCAAATGAGTTAGATGCAAAGGCCTTTTGGAATGCCCAAATACTCAAAATTGTAGTGTCGCCATCTGGGCCACCTTGCGTAAGAATCCAAATCTCGTTGAAGGTGTTGAAGTGCCAGATCATAGAAAGGATGGTCACGAGGTAAAGCACCGGGCGCAAGAAGGGCAGTGTCACAGATCGATAGATCGTCCAACCGTTCGCGCCGTCGAGCATGGCTGCCTCGTAATACTCTTTATGTATCTGAGACTGTGCTGCGTATACCGTAAGTGCAACGAAAGGTACGGAAATCCAGACCTTTAAGAGCCAGATAGTGAACAGCGCACCTGCCTGTGACCCGAGCCAACTGTGATTCGTGAAATCCCCGAACACGCCCACCTGGGTAATCATCCAGTTGATGACGCCGTAAACCGGATCGAAGAGCCACCGCCATATCAGCGTAGACGCCACCGTTGGAACAGCCCACGCCATTATCAAAATGAAATTGAAAACGACGAGCATCTTCCTATTGAGACGCACCATCATTTCTGCAAAACACATGCCGATCACGACGCAACCGAGAACTAGTGTGGCCGTGAACCAGAGCGTTCGCCACATAACCGGTAAGAACTGAGCATCGGTGAATATCGCGATGTAGTTACCGAACCCGGCCCACTCGATCACGCCCGAAAATAGTGCTGTTAGTCCGTAATCTTGGAACGAGATGAAGATAAGCCGAATGAGTGGGAATACCAACACGAAACTGAGGATGATGCCGGCGGGCGCCAATAGCACCAGGGGGGTTGTCCACTTACGAGCCTTTTTGCGAGCCCCGCCAAGTGGCTGCTGCTGGTCTACAACAGCAGCCACTTGGGAGTCATCGGGTATCCGATCGTCGGATTTTTCGATTGACATATTTTCTGTTAGTAAGACGCGTTCAGCGCTTCATTGATGTGGTCATCGAATGTCTTCGCGAGGCTCTCAATCGATTTTTGCCCCCGCGTCAATTGGGAGAAAAAATCAGCAGGTGAACCGTCGGACTCTAATGTCGCCCATCCTGGAGTCGGCGGTACGGATATGCTGTTCTTTGCCGCGTCCCAGAACGGTTGAGCGAATTCATCGATCGTTGGAAGAAGTGCCTGGAGCTGTGCTTCTGAACCAGGAGAAGCTCCCGTCGCCGCGACGATTTCAGCCTGTACTGATTCAGATGAGATGAACTTCAAAAACTCCAACCCCAGTTCCTTGTTTGTGCTGTTCTTCGCCATTCCCATGTCAGACCCACCCATGAAAGCTGGCATCAGTTCACCGGGGTTGTTCTGGCTAGGCATCGCGAAGCTCCCGACCTGACCCTCAAGCTCGGGGTTAGTTCTTAGAACGGTGCCAAGGCTGCCAGAACTATCGATTATCGACGATGCTCGACCGCTCGCAAATACCACCGCGCTGTCAGGTCCACCACTAGGCACGGTACGCGACGCCACAGATGAGTACTTGTTCTGGAACTCTACGAACTGTCCTAGCCCCTTGAGAGATTCGGGGGTAGAGAGCTGGCCGACCCACTTCCCATCGACCTGCTTTGCCAACGATCCACCTGCGTCATAGAGGAAGGACAGAGCAACGTACCAGTTCACCCCAGCCAAATACATTGGGGAAAAGTCAGGCTCGCTGTTTTGAGACTTAATAAGATCTAGGGCGCGCTCTAACTCTTCAAACGAAGTTGGTGGTGCGTCGATTCCTGCATCTGCCCACATTCCCTTGTCATACATTACCGCTCTCGAATTTCCGGCCAGAGGTACGGCGAATAGCTTCTCGTCGAAAACAGCTGGACCGGCCAAGCCGGCTAGCCACGAATCACTCTCATAGAAGTCATCTTTATATTGAGTGATGTCTACCAATCCGCCGGTTGCTGCAAACAGCGGCACATTGGTATTCCCAATCTGCATAACATCCGGTGGATCATTGGTCGCCAGCGCCGTGATGAGTTTCGTATTTATACCATCCCACTGCTGGAGTTCCACCTTCACGGTGGTGCCGGTCTGTTCCTTGAACTGGTCAGTGATCGATGTGACGGTGGCCTCCGGGATCTCGCCTTCCATCAGCCAGACCGAAAGTTCCTGATCACCTGAATCATTGCCATCTACTGGTCCAGCGCTGCCGCCGCACCCACTTATCAGCATTACAGTCGCCAGCGCGATGGCGCTGGCTGTGGTAAGGTCTTTCTTTTTCAATTTAGCCTCCTGGTTGCAACTCGATGTTGACGGAACTGTCCTAACGTCACACGGGCATATACTCCGAAAAAATCCGTCACTGGCTTTCACGTCTTCGTGAGCCTTAGAGACACTTCTTATCAAAGTCGGCTTGTGTGGTTGACCTGACATTAGTGCTTGGCGCCAGACGAAGTCAAGCCTTCGCGTTGACTCATAAGAAACCTCCGCGTAGCCCTATACATTGCCTCAGATGAAAACCCTCGCTTCGGCATGGGATCTGAACATCGCAGTGGATGTGGGTTGCGCCCGTTTCTATGGAGCTGACAATGAGACAGCGGCAGGCTGTGACGAAGAAGAAAGCACTCACCTATCGGTGTGCGGACTGTGCGGGCAAGTCCCAGATCCTGGATGAGCTGGTTGAGCTGACTGGGTGGCATCGCGATTATGTCAGGGCGGCTTTGCAGGGCGCGTTGACGCTGAAGGTCGTGAAGCCTCGCGCCGGGCGCGCGCCGACCTATAGCCCGCGGGTGACAGTGGCGTTGGTGAAGTGTTGGGCGGTGCTGCGAGCACCACTCGGCAAGCGCCTCGCGCCGATGCTGGCCGTGTTGGTGCCGTTGCTACGCCGCGATGGGGAACTCGATGTCACGGACGCTGAAGCGGCCCTGCTGGTGCGGATGAGCGCCGCGACGATTGACCGCCGGCTGGGACCGGAACGATTCACCATGATGTCGCGAGGCCGGTCCCATACCAAGCCTGGGAATGCTGTTGAAGTCGCAGATTCTGATCCGCACCTGAGCCGAGTGGGACGATGCCGTCCCCGGGTTTGTGGAGATCGACTTGGTCGGCTATGAGGGTGTGTTTCGTCAAGTTTAAGTAGGCCATTTCGGCTCTAAGCCGAAGTTACGTGGTTTGTGGACGCATTTATGGGGTTTGATCGGGGGTTTTGTGGTTCACACGATTGCGGTGTTTGGCTACTTAAGTTTTTGTGGGATGGTTTGGCCGAGTAGTTCAAAGGCGCGACGTTGGATCGGGGTGGGTGTGGCGATCAGATCGAAGGTGATGTCGTCGTCTTGGCCGGTGATGTGCATGCGGTTGCGGGTCAGCGTCGCGAGGTGATCCAGGAGCCCGGTGAAGCTGTAGGCGGCCTCGCCGGTAGGCGTGGTCTGCGTTGATGCTTTGAGTTGCGCGGCAGCGGAGCGCTGGGCGGGCGCGACGGGATCGACCGAGTCGGGTCGGTGTTCGTCGGTGAAGGTCAGTGGTGCCCAGGCCTGACGGAGGTGCCAGATCAGGTGGTCGGTGAGCATGCAGATGAACACGTGGGAGCGGACGCGTTTGTCGGTCCAGTGGTGGATAGGCCGCAAATCCAGATCAATGCTTTTGATCGAGCGGAAGTCTCGCTCAACACCGGCCAACGACTTGTAGGTGGTGACGACCCTGTTGGTGTCCATGCTGGTGGCGGGCACCGAGGTGCGGATGATGTAAATCCCGTCGAATGCTGCTTCTGCCTGAATGTTTTCCTCGTCACGGGTGAAGGTGAACTGGCCGTCGTCGATGGTCAGGATGAAGTGTTTAGCCATGTTGTAACGGGTGACGACTTTCCCAACACGGATCCCAATCGGCCCGGCCTTGCTCAGGCGGCCAGCGGTAACGCCGGCGCTGATGGTGGTCAGACTCGCTTCGGTAGCGACGAGCAGCTCGGCGCGTTTGTGGGCGCGTTTGTCGGCCAGCGCGGGGTTACGGCAGGCGACGAGTCGTTCGCCGGGGTAGTCGGGGTGGCTGATCTCGACCAGGTTTGTCTCGTCGAACAGGGTCTGCTGCACGGGTCCGTCTGGGGCCATTAGTGCTTTGATCTGCACGGAACGCAACGCGGTCACCCAGCCGAGGCCGCCGAGCTGGCGGAGCTGTTCGATGCGGGCGGAGGTGATCTGTGTGTGATCAACGATTTGTAGGTCGTTTCAGCCAGGAATGTGAGCCAAGTTGGTGGCCTGTTTCAGGCCAAAAGAGCGGTAAGAATTAGGCCAGCTATTTCTTTCCGGAAATCATGATTTCCAGGGGTTGGCTTGGAGATAGAGATCACCCGGTGGTTCGGGGTCCTGCCCAGAGTGTCAGGGGGCATGGGCCCGCCACCTTAGATAAGTTCCTTACGGCGCTGCCATTGCGAAGCGTATGCGCCGGAAGGGCTGGAAAGCAGATGACGGTACCCATGTCCGTACAAGAAAATATCAGAAGACTTGATTCCCAGGGAGTCCCAGTGCGTGAGATCGCTAAAAGGTTGGGGGTGAGCCGGGCCTCGGTGGCCAAGTATGCGCAGCAGGAAGATTTCTCCCCAGCACTGCCGGCACCCTTGAACAGGCCCGGTGCGTCGGTGTTGACCGGGTTCGAGCACATCATCGAAGGGTGGTTGGGTGAGGACCAGCGCCGGAATCGCAAGCAACGCCATACGGCTAAACGCATCTTTGACCGGTTGGTGGATGAGCACGGCTACACCGCCGGTTACACCAAAAGCAGACCTCGGTAATACCAGAGATATCCCTCAACAGAAGTGCGGAACGTCAGATATAAGTGCAGTAGAGAGAGGATCATCGCAAGATGTCGCCTCAGGGCATCACCCGCCGCCCCACATGTGGTATCGCCTCGTGTGCAGCTGCACTTACATGGATAGCCCTTTTCACTATTCTCAGCGTGACAGAAATCGTTCGTTCAATCATATTTTTCGGCATCAGTACTTTCATTGCCTTGTACTGGATCGGCCACCTTGGTGCTAAAGAGGAAACCGCCGGGGCCACGTTGACGTTTTTCCTCGCTGGCAGCGTTGTTGGAACACTGCTCGGCGGCCGAATTGGCGATCGGATAGGAGCGGTGCGCACTGTACAAGTTGGGTCAATCATGGCTGTGCCAGCTCTAGCTGCATTACGCTTGTCTCCCAGCCCCGCTGTTGGTTTAGTATTCGCGGCGGTTGTAGGCGTCATGATCAACGTTCCATTTGCGGTTTTGATCAAGCTCGGCCAAGATTACCTGCCCTCGCGACCGGGAACCACTTTGGGCCTCGCCGTGAGCATCGGCGGACTATTCACGCCCACGTTCGGAGTAATAGCCGATGAATATGGCACACAGGCGGTGTTCACTGTGTTGTGTTTCATCCCTATAGCAGCATTCGCAATCTCCCTCTTTCTATCCGATCCGGGGCGAGCGCTAACCCTACAAGAGGACACAAAATAGGAGTAGTTACATAGCTTTGGGCTATTCATGTAACCGGACCAACCCCAAGATCTGCCGGGTATCCAGCGAGGTCTGCCCCAAATATCGTGCTGCCGAACTGCCAGGTCCGCTCACGTGACTAGGGCGTGTCTCCTAAACGACGAGCGATTCCTCTGTGAGGCTGATTTCATGACTCGTTCGGGTGTGATTTCGGATGAGTTGTGGGCCGTGATCGAACCGATCCTGCCGCGTGGCGGCCATCGTGGTCGGCCGTGGCGGGGCCATCGGGAGGTTTTGGAGGCGATCTGCTGGCGGTATCGGGTTGGTGCACCGTGGCGGGATCTGCCGGCCGAGTTCGGTCCGTGGCAAACGGTCTGGAAGCGGCATTTCCGCTGGTCGACTGATGGCACCTATGACCGGATCTTCCAGAGTGTTCAGGGCCGGGATCAGGCTATTGATGCTGAGTTGGCCGCGCTGTTGTCGGTGGACTCGACCAGTGTGCGGGTGCATCAGCATGCCGCTGGTGCCGTCCGCAGTCAGGACACAGGGGGCACGATCGAACTACAGGAAATTAGAGAATGAGCCGCCGGATCATGCGATCGGACGCTCCCGCGGCGGGCTGACCACGAAGATCCACGCGTTCACTGACGCGCTGGTACGACCGGTTGCTCTTCTGCTGACAGCCGGGCAGAGCGGTGATAACCCGCAGCTCGAGCCGCTGCTGGATCTGTATCGGGGTCAGCAGCATTTCCTGACCGATGTCACGGTGCTGGCCGACAAGGCATATTCGCATCCGTCCACGCGGATCAAGCTGCGGCGCAGGCGCGTCAAGCACGTCATCCCGGAGCGCAGCGATCAGAAGCAGAACCGCAAGAACAAAGGCCAACGGGGCGGCAGGCCGCCTGACTTCGACCGGGAGCTCTACAAGAAACGCAACACCGTCGAGCGCGGTTTCAGCCGCTTCAAGCAGTGGCGTGCCCTCGCGACCCGATACAACAAATACGCCCTCACCTACCGCGGAGGAGCATTACTCGCCGCAACCATCCTGCACGCCAAACCCATTTAGGAGACACGCCCTAGCCCAAACATAGCTATCAACTCGCATCTCGACCTCCCAGCCATTCGAGCGCTGCAGCCGCAGTCCAGGCCTGAGCGAAACTTCCTAGCGGTTCACCGGTGAAAGGTTCATAATATTCGGCGAACGTCAGATCGCCGAGTTGTTCCAACGAGAGCGTTCGGAGAATGCTGTAAAGCTCCTGTTGCCCGTCTCGAGCTGAGGCCCATCCGAACAGAAGGTTCAGAAAAGGCCAGATAGGGCCCCGCCAGTATGTTCTGGTACGAAACTCCGGGCTAAGTGGCGACGTGGATGGTGGGAGCGCGAATCTAAGGGCAGGGTGCCCCATCCATCGAGGCCCCTGGATGATCGCCCTTTGTCGGTTCAGTACCTCTACATCGCCTCCACTAATTAGTGGAGCGAAAGCTGCGATGGTTTCCGTAGCTATCCATTCCTCTGCTAGGACATCAAAATCTCGGGCGAGTCCGGTGACGGGATCGATAGTTGACAGCACGCCCGAGCGGAAGTGTGCGGCGATCTTACGCAATTCTTCGGCCGACTCGTCGCGCCCGATTTCCAAGCCAAGATCGGCGAGAACATCGCTCGCGGCGGCAAGGATTGCGGAGAAAAACACGTCCCGGACTCGGAAATCCACCGTTTGCATGACCTTCTTGTCGTCGTACCCGACGGAAGCCATCTGCTGAACTAGCCAGAGATACTTCCTGTATTCGCCGTCGTCAGGCCTTTCACTTGTATCACGGACGTGGGATGTATCGCGCCGAACAAATGCCGGGACCATTCCAGGCTTAACTCGGTTGTAAGGGGAATCCCAACGAGGAGAGTTATCACATCCCGATTCCCACCCGTGGTGTATTTCAATCAGCCCGGTTTCCTCCGGATCGCGAACAGTCGCCAGCCATCGGTGCCAGGCCAACCATGAGTCAAAGGTTTGCTCAATGAACATCTCGGCGGCGCGTAGATCGGCGCCGCCATTCTCGCGTCCGCGATCGAGTATGTGCCGCAGGGCGATTGCATGAACGGGTGGCTGGCAAATACCACTACTTCGCACTCTGTCTGGTTTGGCAGAGGCCCCGGAGGTGTTCCACCGGTCGTAGCCAGGAAAATAGCCCGTGTCGTTGTCGCTAAAGACAATGTGGGGGATCATGCCGGTTGTCCACTGAGCCTCGAGGAGCGTTTCAAGTTCCTGGATAGCCCGCGGCACGTTGACGCGCGCTAAGCCGATTGCTACGAAAGCAGCATCCCAACTCCACATATGTGGGTACAGATTAGGGGCGGCGCTCGTCATGGTCCCGAGATCGTTTGCGCGAAGAACCTCAACAGCTTCGTGGAAAAGCTGTTCGGAGTGGGCGTTCATGGGAAGTTTGACCTCCAGGGCTATAGTAGTCTGGCGATATTCGTACCATTCATTTCATTATACGGGCTTTCTATGTACTGGCGTTCCGCACTTCTGCTGAGGGATATCTCGGCAATTAGTCGGCCTCTGGTTTCGGCTGCCAGCCCTCGGTGTTTTCGATGGTGCGTAGGGATGTGGCTTCGAGTTGGGTGATGGCTTCTCGGAGCCGTCGGGCGTTGTCGAACCAGGCCTGGTAGCGTCCGGCTTGTTCCTCGGTGAGTGTCTTCGTGACGGTTTTGCCGGCCACGGTGCGAGTCCAATGGGAGTAAGGGCCGTGCAGTACCGGTGGGTTGGCTTTGCACCGGCACTTCGGTTTCCCGCAACGCATGTAACGGCGGGTCAGGGTCCCGGGCAGCGCGTAGTCGATGCCGGCGAGGTCCTCGCTGAGGCGGACCCCGGGCGGGACCTTGGCCGGGTTTTTGCGGCACGGCATCTTTACAACTCCCCTCCGGCGTGTCGAATCCTTCAACACACAACCGAAGGATAGCGTGTGTCTGGGTGAATGCCAAGCTCCACCTCGGGAGGTGTCGCAATGAACGAACAGTTCGGGTTGGTCTCGAGGAGGCTGGACGGGTTACCGGTGATCAACCACTTCCTGGACCGGCTGAAACTTCCCGCCACGCTGGAACGGTTCCTGCCGAACGGGGATCCGCGGACCAAGCTGCCACCGGCGACCGCGGTGCGGCTGGTGGTCACCAACCTGGTGCTGGGCCGTGAACCGCTCTACGGACTTGGCGAGTTGCGTTTTGTCAACTTTAAACCGGCCATTTGAGCGATAAAAAACCTGCCAGTCTGGCGCGGTTTCCGGCCACTTGAGCAGCGTGGTCAGAACGGTCGGTTTTTGGGGTCGTTTTCGTCTCCACTGACGTCGGGACCGCGGGTGTTTTCGTTGTCCCATCCAGCTGCGGGATCGGCGAAGTCGTCAGGCCAGGGGGCTGGTCGTCCGTTGTCGTCCCACCAGCCTGTCTCGTGGTTGGCTGGTGCGCGAGGCGCTCTGGACGGGTGTGATCGTTCATGGCGGAGTCCTGACTGCTGAGGGTCGTGAGGTGGTTGGCGCGGCCGGCGTGGGCCGCTTTCCGGGGTGGGCAGCCTGGTGGCGGGGCTATTTCATGAGGGCGTGTTTGACTCGGTAAGACTCGCCACGGAATTGTAGGAGCCGGCCGTGGTGGACGATGCGGTCGATAACGGCGGCGGCCATGTTGTCGTCGCCGAACACGGTTCCCCATCGGGAAAATTCGTGGTTTGTGGTGATGATGAGGCTTCTTTTTTCATATCCGTCTGCGATGACTTGGAACAGGAGCCGGGCGCCCTCAGTATCGATCGGGAGATACCCAAATTCGTCGATCGCGAGGAGCTGGTTTTTCGCTATGGATGCCAGCTCCCGATCGAGGCGGCCTTCATCTTTGGCGCGGCGCAGCTGCATGACCAGCGAGGACGCGGTGAAGAACCGGGCCGGAATTCCTTGGCGGCAGGCGGCGGCGACCAGCGCGGACGCGAGGTGTGTTTTGCCGGTTCCGACGTCGCCATAGAGAACAAGGTCCTCGGCCTGGTTGATGAACTCCAGCGACGTCAGCGCGTCACGTCCGTAGTCCTGGGGGAACTTGACGTTGGAGTAGTCAAACCCGCTCAGTGACTTCAGCGCCGGTAGTCGGGCGGCGCTTAGCAGCCGTTGGCGGCGTGATTGCTGCCTGGATTTGTGTTCAGCAGTGAGCATTCCGTGGAGGTATTCGCGTTGTTTCGGAGTGCCTTTCTCGGCCCATTCGGCGAGCACCGTGCCGGTCAGTGAGGACTGCCGGCCGGTCTCGATGATGTCTTGAACGGTGACAAGGGTCACGCGATTTCTCCCGTCACAGTGTTAACAGAGGTGAATACGTCGGTGGTGAAGATGTCATAGACGCTCAAGTCCACGTTCTCGACCGCCGGTGTGGTGCCGTCGGCGAGCCTTCGGGCGAGCATGCCCAACGCGGCGATGTCGGGGGTGTCTCCGCGCTGAATGAGCGCGTCGGCGGCGCGGATCGCGGCATCGAAACCGGCCGATCCTGACGCAGCGTCAACAGCGTTCAGGAGGCGGCGCCGGTTGGTCGCGGTGGCAGTGTCGAGCCAGTCCCGCACCGGCTCGGGGACCAGGGCTCGCAGCTGGGAATGGCCCCAGGCGCCGGGCTTGGTCACCAGCAACGGCAACAGAGCCGCGGGTTCGAAGATCGTCTCGGCTTGCGCTCCGAAGGCCCGAGAAAATGAACGCACGGGCGTCGCATGCTCGTCGAGGATCTCGACGACATCGTGGCGCAATCCGACGGTGAGAGTGCGACTGTGGAAGGAAGACCCGGCCGCGTAGGTGTTCCCGCCAATGAGCAGGTTTCCTTTCTTGTCGGCCGTGCGGTTCTCATACCGGACCGGGTCGAACCCGACTCCGGGCAACGCCAGAGACGCCGCGACGTCTTGGGCGAACAGCTCGCCCACGGGCAGTCCCTTGCGGTAGTGCACGGTCGCAGCCAACGCCAGGCACCTGGCCAAGAGAACGTCGTTGAGCCCTTGCAGGGTGGCCGCTTCCGGCTCGGGGACCATCAGGTTTCGGCGGAGGAACCCGACCGCGTTTTCCACGTTGCCTTTCTCATGGCCGGAGTACGGATTGCAGTACCGGGATTCGGATCGGTAGTGGAGCTTGAACGCGCCGAACAGCTTGGTCTCAACGACGTGGGTGCCGACTCGTCGCCCGATGCCGGTGGCGTTGTCAAAGACCAGGTGCCGGGGCGTGGCGCCGATGTGGTCGAAGACGGTGCGCAGCCCGTGGCAGACGCACTCAGCGGTCTCGCCGCGGTAGGCCTGCACGAAGCGCATGTTCGAGAACGGGAACGTGACGACGAAGATGTGCAGGACCTGCCGAACCCCGGCGATGATGGCTTCGGCCTGACCGAAATCGACCTGCGCGGTGCCGGCCGGCCAGACCAGTTCCGTGAAGCCCTCCCCGGCCTGGCGGTGGCGAGCGTTCCACTTCCTCACGAAGCGTTGCACCGGGGAGTAACTGCCGGTGTAATTCTTCTCGGCGACGAGACGATCAAAGACCCGTTTCGCCGTGTGGCGTTGCTTGCGCGGGCGCCGCTGGTCTTCGCCGAGCCACAACTCAATAGTGTCTTCGAACCCAGTCAACACCGAACCTGCCGGCCTAGCCACGGGCGAAGGCGGCTTCGGCGAGTAGTCGTGCTGCCCGGTGTATTTCACCACTGCGTCGCGGCTGACTCCCAGTCGGCGGGCGATTTCACGGCCCGCGATTCCGTGGGAGTCGAGTGTTCTGATATTTTCTTGCACGGACATGGGTACCGTCATCTGCTTCCTGGTTCCTTCCGGCGCGACCGCTTGGCAGTTGCTGCGCCTTTAGGAACCCATCTGGGGGTGGCGGGCCCATGTCTCCAGCGCACTGAAGCGGGCCCCGGCCACCGGTGATCTCAAACTCTGCGCCTTCCCCGAATTCAACGTCTTTCCCTCTTCGCCAGACTGGTTGTGAGTCAGTTCATGGCCAGCGAGAGGTGAGGCGACGATGTCGATCAGTGTGGGGTTCACGGCGGAGGAGATCCGCGAGTTTGTGCATGAGTATCAGGTTCAACCGCATGGACAGAAGGCTGCCTGGCGGGTAGGGCGGGGTATCTCCGACGACCGGTTGCGGAGGTGGCAGCAGGCAGTGTTTCAGGGCGATCTAGACCGGGGGCTGATCCCACGAGAGGGTAGTGCTATGACGATGCCCCCAGGTAAGCGGACTGCGTTGGAGAGGCAGCGTGCCAGAGAGCGTGCAGCACGCGATGCTGAAGTTACGAGACTGCACGTGCGGGTGCGTGAACTTGAGCACACCAACGAGGCTTTGGGAAAAGCTATCGGGCTCTTGCACTTGATGAGCGAGCAAGAGCCCGACGCCATCCCGACGAGGACCGATCCATCCGATTCCTCGACGCCGATAACACGCTCGTCATCGAGCTGACGGCGGCGACCGGATCTCAGCGGGGGGCATTGACGATGACGGGTGTGTCGCGATCAACCTGGCATTACCGTCGCAGCCCTCGCCTGCGGGTCGCGGACCCTATCCCGCAGAAAGACCGCACGTATCCGTCGCGGATCAGCGATGTCGAACGTGCGCGGGTCGCGGATCGGATCACCGCCGGCTGGAGCGAGGGGGTGTCGGTCGATCACTCGTTCGCGTCCGCGTGGGATGACGGGGGGGACTGCTGAAGGTTTGGTTGACTCGGTTCCTTAGGCCGCCAGTGTGACGGTCTTTTTCATTATGGTCTCGTATTCGATCGGTGTCAGCTTCCCCAGTCGGCGTTGTCTCCTTCGCCGGTGGTAGGTGCCTTCGATCCAGTTGATGATCTCAAGTCGGAGCTCGTCGCGGGTGTCCCACGAGCGTTGGTTCAGGACGTTTTTTTGCAGCAATGCGAAGAAGGATTCCATGGCTGCATTGTCGCCGCATGCCGCCACTTTCCCCATCGAGCCCAGCAGCCCGTTCTGGGCGAGTGCGCGCACGAATTTTCGTGACCGAAACTGGGATCCTCGGTCGGAGTGAACAATCACTGCCGTGGGGTGCTCCCGGTGGGTGACGGCCATGGTGAGCGCGTCAACGGCAAGCCGAGCCTTCATCCTCGTATCGATGGAGTAGCCAACAATGCGATTCGAGAACACATCTTTGATTGCGCAAAGATAAAGCTTTCCCTGACTCGCTTGGATTCCAGCCATCGTTGCAACACCGGCTTCTTAGCTGGCTTTCAGTAAAGCATCTAGGCGCTCGGCTGGGGTGTCCCAGTCGAGCGTTTTGCGTGGG